>CAZPSO010000119.1:0-8232 GCA_964588895.1 uncultured Tessaracoccus sp. | reverse complement strand
GGACGGACCTGCGCGAAGGGGTTCCCACGCTGCCGGTCCTGATGCTGCGGCAGTCCTCCGAGAGTGAGGATGCCGCACTCCTGCAGCTGATCGATGGGGACCTCGAGGACGACCAGGAACTCGCTCGGGTGCGGGCGTTGCTGCGGGCGCACCCCGTGATGGGCAAGGCCGAGGCCTACGTGCGTTCGCGTGCCGAGATGGCCATCTCGCACGTGGGGTCGCTCCCGGAGGGCGATGCCAAGACTGCGCTGCTCGACATCGCCCACGACCTGGTCGAGCGCACCAGCTGAGCGACGAGGGAGGGCGTCTCGAGGGCCGCCGCCTCCCGGATGTGAAGACTATCGCCGCTGCCTGTCGATGTAGAGGGCCAGTTGCGTGCGGTCGTGGAAGCCCAGGCGGCGCATCACGGTGGACACGTAGTTCTTCACGGTGCCGGGAGCCAGCGTGAGTTGGTCGGCGATCTCGGCGTTGGTGTGGCCTTGCCCGATCAACTCAGCCACCTGCCGCTCCGAATGCGTCAGTTCGTCGAGTGCACCGCGTTGGCCCCGATGGCCCCTCACGACGGCCACGGCCACCCGGGGATCTACCACCATGTCACCGTCGAGGGCTGCCTGCAGGGCATCCACGATGGCTTCGGGGCTGGTGTCCTTGAGCAGGATGCCAGCAGCCCCCGCCTCCACGGCGGGACCTATGACCTCGTCGGTGTCGAAGGTGGTGACCAGCACCACCGGCAACTGCGGATGATCCTTGGCGCAGCGCCGGATCAGCTCCGGCCCATCCATACCGGGCATCACGGCGTCGGTGAGGACCGCGTCGGGTTGCAGGGTGGGGATCTGCGCCAGGGCCACGGCACCGTCGGTGGCTTCTCCGACCACTTCCACCCGACCGGTGGTTTCGAGGAGGAGTCGCAATCCACGGCGGAGGAGCTCTTGGTCGTCGACCACGAGAACGCGGATCATCGCGGGGCCTTGGGCAGGGGATAGCGAGCCGACAGGGTGAAGCCCGAATCCGAGGATGCGGTTTCGAGTGCACCACCCACGCCCTCGAGACGCGCGCGAAGCTGAGAGAGCCCGAACCCTTCCGCCGGAGCCTTGCCCGCGGTGCGTCCGTTGTCGGCGACGCGCACCGACATGTCGTCGGCGACATCGAGGGCGATGGTGACGGAGTCGGCGTCGCTATGCCGGACGATGTTGGTCAAACCCTCCTGGATGATGCGAAAGGCTAGGGTGTCGACCCGGTGAGTCTCTCCGCTGTGCTCCACCACCAGGTGGAGGCCCGTCCCAGCGAACGAGGTCACCAACTCCTCCAGGGCGTCCTGCACCGGTGGCTCCGTCACGCCCGTCAGGCTCAGTGCGCGAACCTGTCTCCTCATGGTGGTGAGCGCCCCGTGGGCGGCGTCTGCCGCGCGGCCGACCTCGTCCCACGCCGCCTCCGAGGGTCGTTGCCGCTGCGCAAGCTCAAGGCCCATCGTGATCAGGGTCAGGTGCTGCCCCAGGTCGTCGTGGAGGGTGCGCGCCTGCTGGAGGCGTTCAGCTGCCAGGGCCCGGTCGAGGTCCCGCAGGGCTGCGTCGCGTGCCAGCCGAAGCTCTGCGGCATGGGCCCGCTGCAGTTCCGTGATCAGGTGGCCGATCTGCACTCCCAGCAGCAGGAAGATGCTGAGTACGACGAAGTTGCCCAGAGCTCCACCGAGGGGCTGCAGTACGAACGATCCCAGCCCGAACAACAGCCACACGCCGCCAGCGAACCACCAGCCGGCACGGCGACCGAACTGAATCTGCATCACGATGGTGGCGAGCATGACCAGGGGGAAGCCCAGCAGGATGTCGGACAGGACGAAAGTGCTCACCGCGGCGACCGAGAAAGACGACGCGGATAGGCGCGATGGATTCCTGGACCACCACGCCCACAGGATGCCCGTCACAGCTACGAACACCAGGAGAGCGGCACCCCAGACGGGGATGCGGGTGATCACGGGCACGGCGGCCACCGCGGCGCCCAGCAGTGCGAGTGCAACGATGAGGTGGACGCTTTGGTGCATACCAGTGGTGGTTCGGTTCTGGACGAGCATGGGGTCCATTCTGGCGGGTGAGCGGCCCGTCAGGCATGTGACCCCGGTCACGAATGCTTGGGCGAGGATCGTGACCGCGGACACTGTTTCGGGGCTGTTGGAGCGCCGAAGGTGGGGACATGAACAAAACCCACACCCTGTCACACGTCCCACCGACGCAGCCCCGGTCCACTCTTGGCGGCCCGCGATTGCCCTTGTGGGCCAGGTGGCTGGTCGCCGCCGTCGGCATGCTGGCAAGTACCCTTGCCGCCGGCATCCTGATCCTGCCGCTTGCCGTTTCCGGCGCCGCTGAGTGGGTGGCGGCGGAGCATTCCGGACTCCAGGCGCTGGCCCAGGCACTGGTGGTCACGGTGATCTACGGCGCTCCGACGGCTGCCGCGTGGGCATTGTTGTGGGGACTCGGCAGGCTGGACCGGCTGCGGTTGCGTGCCTACCTCGGCAAGGCCGGAGGGGGTGCCCTCCGCTTCCTCGGCTATGGGGCGGCAGTGGCGCTGACGACCACCGGAGTCTCCCTGACTATGGGCGCGCTCGGCGCGGACGCCGGACGCAGCCCGGCCGAGTTCAGTTCGTCATCGACGTGGCTGGTGGTCCTCGTGCTCACGGTCAGTGCGGTGCTGATGCAGGGGATCCCGGAGGAATTGTGGTTCCGGGGCATGGCCTGGGTGAGCGCCGGGCGTCGGCCGTGGACCACACTCGTGGGCACCACGCTGATCTTCACCCTCCTCCACCTGGGCTCCTCGGGGGGTCAGGAGTCACTCGCGGAACGCGTCGTGTACCTGGCCCTCCCGTTGGGAATGGGTTTCCTGGCCGGATGCGCCCGGTGGTGCACGGACTCGGTATGGGCGGCGGCCGGTACCCACAGTGGCCTGCACGTCGGCATGATCCCGGCCCACCTCCTGGCGTTGCCCGCCGGGCCCTGGATGTGGATCATCCTGGGGGTACTGCAGCTTGCTGCGGGCGCGGTCCTCCTCCTGGTGCACCGGCCGTGGCGTCATGGCCGCCCTTGATCTTCCTATCCGTCGCCATCCCCAACCGGGATGGCGACCCATACAGAGAATTGGGGTCAGCGCCTTGGGAACCCGGCGTTTTGTCAAGAGGTGAGACAAAAGATGCCGGACGGCTATGCAGGGACGAAATGTTTCGGTAAGCTCCGTAAACGTGACCCAGACAGGCGAGAAGACGCGGCTCGTGGACGTGGCTCGGGCGGCCGGCGTGTCCATCGCGACGGCGTCCAAGGCCATCAATGGCCGCGCGGACGTCTCAGCCGCCACCAGACGCAAGGTGCTCGCGGCCGCCAGCGAGGTGGGCTACCAGTCGGGGACCCACGGGAATGCGGAGTATCCGCTGATCGCCCTGGTGGCCGACGAGTTGATCACCACCTACACGCTGGAGGTGATTCGCGGCGCAGCCACGGCGGCGATCGAGGGCGGGGTGGGCCTGCTCACGCTGTACACCCCCCTGCGCCGGAAGGAGGGGGTCCCCGTGCCGCTGACCGACGAGTGGTTCGACCTCCTGCGCACACGCCACTTCGTCGGGGTGATCGTGGTCACGGCGGAGCTCTCCGAGCGCCAACTCGCCAAGGCGCAGCAAACGGGTATCGAACTGGTGGTGATCGACCCGGCCAACCCCCTGCCCGCCACCGCCACCAGCATCGGTTCCACCAATTGGAACGGGGGGGTGGAGGCCACGCAACATCTGATCGACCTCGGCCACCGGCGAATCGCCTACGTCGGTGGCCCCGAGAAGTCGGTCCCGTCCCGCGAGCGGTACCAGGGATACCTCTCGGGCATGGCCATGAACGGGATCACACCCGAGCCCAACCTTGTCAGGGGGTCCGACTACAGCCGTGAATCGGGCCTCAAGGCGGCGACAGA
The DNA here is from genome assembly GCA_964588895.1 of uncultured Tessaracoccus sp. GTDB lineage: Bacteria > Actinomycetota > Actinomycetes > Propionibacteriales > Propionibacteriaceae > Arachnia. The sequence goes on along the minus strand of CAZPSO010000119.1, from coordinate 4,290 downwards.
GCTGTTGGGCCTGCCTTCGCGGTCTCGGCCCACGGCCATTTTCGCCGTGGCCGACAATGCGGCCCTGGGGGTGTACGAGGCGGCCCGCAGGATGGGGATGAGCGTCCCCGAGGACCTGAGCGTGGTGGGCTTCGACGACTCGCTGATCGCACGCAACGCCACACCGGGCTTGACCACCATCCACCAGTCCCTGGAGGGGATGGGCTCGACGGCGGTGCGCACGCTCATCGACCGGGCGGCGGGGCGTCCCACCACGGTGGGACCCATCCGGCTGGCGACCCACCTGGTGGTGCGGGAGTCGAGCGCCCCGCCTCTCACCAGATAGAGACGCGCTGCTCGGGGTCGAGCCACAGGGCGTCGGCGGGGGTGGTGCCGAAGGCATCGTGGAAGGCGTCGAGGTTGCGCACCACCTGATTGCAGCGGAACTCCGCGGGGGAGTGGACATCATTGGTCAGCCGCATCCTGACGGCTTCCGGCCGGTGCTTCGAGCGCCACGCGGCCGCCCATCCGAAGAAGAACCGCTGGGCCGGAGTCAGTCCGTCGATCGGCTCGCCGTCGGGGTCCCCGCCCGCGAGCAGCCACGCCTTGTAGGCGATGCCCAGCCCTCCCAGGTCGCCGATGTTCTCCCCGAGCGTCATCGCACCATTGACCAGTTGACCGTCGCCACCCTCGGGGGACAGCTGGTCGTACTGCGTGACGAGCTTGCCGGTGAGTTCCTCGAAAGCCGCCCGGTCCTCAGGACTCCACCAGTCACGCAGGCGACCGTCGCCATCACAGGTGGAGCCCTTGTCGTCGAATCCGTGGCCGATCTCGTGGCCGATCACGGCGCCGATGGCGGCATAGTTGACGGCGTCGTCGGCGTCCACGTTGAAGAACGGCGGCTGCAGGATGGCGGCGGGGAAGACGATCTCGTTGCGCAGGGGATGGTAGTAGGCGTTCACCGTCTGGGGGAACATCAGCCACTCGTCCTTGTCGACGGGACCCCCCACCTTGCCCAGGACGTAGTCGGTCTCGAAGGAGTTGACGGCCAGCAGGTTGCCCACCAGGTCATCCGGGCTCACCTCCAGGGCCGAGTAGTCTCGCCATGTGGCCGGGTAGGCGATCTTGGGAGTGAACTTCGACAGCTTGTCCAGCGCCTCGGCGCGGGTGGGCTCGGTCAGCCAGTCCAGGGTGGAGATGGAATCACGGTACGCCTGCATCAGGTGGGCGACCAGGTCGTCCATGGCCTCCTTCGCAGCCGGTGGGAAGTGGCGCTCCACGTAGATCTTCCCGATGGCCTCACCCATTGCGGCCTCGGTGAACCCGACGGCGCGCTTCCACCGGGCCCGAAGCTCCTCCGTACCGTTGAGGTGGCGCTCGTAGAAGTCGAACCGCGCCTCGACGAAATCGGACGACAGGTAGGCGGCAAGCCGGCTGATCACCCGGACCCGGGCCCAGGCCTTCCACGCCTCCAGGTCCTCCGAGGCCACGAGCCCGGCTGCCCCGGTCACGAACGGGGGTTGTGCCACCACGAGGTCGGCCACCTTGTCGGCGGGGATCTCGGCGCCCTCCAGGAGAGCGGACCAGTCCAGTCCCGGCGCCGAGGCCACCATCTCGTCCCACGTCATCGGGTTGTACATGGCGACGAAGTCACGGACCTTGACCTTGTCCCAGTGGTGCGCGGCGATCCGGGTCTCCAGCGCCAGCACCGCGGCCGACTGTGTGGGGGCGTCCTCGACGCCGGCCAACTCCAGGACCCTGGTCAGGTACCGCGCATACCGGGTGCGGGTCTCGGCGTGCTGCTCGTCGCGGTAGTACTCCTCATCAGGGAGCCCGAGGCCTGACTGGCCGACGAACATCACGTAGCGCCCCGGGTCGCCGGGATCCGCGTCCTCGTCCATGCCCACCAGGGCGGCCAGACCGTGGCGCAGGCCCCACCCCAGGAATCGGGCGAGGTCTTGGGCGGAGGAGATGGCATCGACGCGGTGCAGCAGGGGACGAAGGGGGTCGGCCCCCAGCGCCTCCACAAGTTCGGTGTCCATGAAGGAGCGGTGCAGTGCGGCGATCTTGCCGGCCTCGGAGGTGGTCTCGTCGGCTTCGAGCCCGGTCACGATGTCACGCACGCGTTCCTCGGACGTGTCTCGCAACTCGATGAAGGCACCGATGCCGGCCTTGTCCGCGTCGATCTCTGTTTCCCGCATCCAGGTGCCGTTGACGTGGCGGAACAGGTCGTCAACGGGGCGGGTGGAGGTGTCGAACTTGGAGAAGTCGAGAGGAGCAGTCATGGGTGCGAGCTTAGAGCCTCCACCCAACTCCGGCATCGAGCAGCCTCAGCGCTCCCACACCACGGACACGGAATCGGGGTCGCTGCCCAGCATGTTGGCGCGCAGGCGGGAGTTGGTGTTGACGGGGGTGGTACCAGCAGGGTTGCCGTCGACGTAGTTCATGTCCAGCTCCATCCGCAGGGAGATGGTGGCAATGGCGCTCGACTGGTCCTCCGCCCACAAGGACGCGTTGAAGTTCTCCCAGGGCTCATCCAGCAGTCGCCAGCGGATGGTGGACTCGTCCACCGGCAGGCTGGAGCGCACACCGTTGGGACAGCCTTCCGGCGCCAGTTCCTGCCGGGACAGGCAGCGGTTCAGAGAGGACCGGGCGCTGCTCAGGAACGCCGAGCGTCCCGCCTCCGTCAGTTCGGGCGTAACCGGGAAGATGGGGTCCTCCGCGTAGCTCAGCGACTGGATGGTGATGGTGGAGGAGGCCGGGAAGGTGATGAAATCCAGACCCGTGCTCAGCTGGTAGGAGCCCGGGACCAACTGCAGGGGCTGGGTGTGGTCCACCTCCACGCCGTTGATGAACAGCGGCACATTGGCCCCGCCCGAGATCTGCCAGGTGGCGGTGATGCTGCTGCGGGCCAGTTGCCACGTGTCGTCATCACGACGGACGGTGCGGTACGACGTCTCCACGGGCGAGCCCGCAAGCCGGTAGCGCACGGATATCTCGGTGGCACCCGGGTCGGTGGTCAGGATCTCGATGTCGCGGGGGCGCGCGTCCTCCGGCATAGCCGCGTAGGCGTCGTTGGCCAGCAGCGCCCTGGACCCCACTCCCGTTCCGGGGCCGAACCGCAGTGCCTCCTCGACATCTCCCCGTGCCAGCGCACCCAGATAGTCCTCTACCACCGAGATGGCCGTGGAGCTGCCCACCTCGTCGGAGGTGGTGGTGGGGCGAACAATCGTGTCCTCGCCCGCGGTGGCGGCGGGCCGCAGGAAGCGCACCCACACCACACCAAGCGCGGCACCCAGCACCAGGGTCAGCGCGATCACGATGACGAAGGTCTTCAGCGGGAACGGTGCCGGGGGCTTTTCTTCCTGGGGAGGCGGAGCCTCGAACCGGGTGGTGTCGCGAGCGCGGCTGAGAACCGACTGCATCGCGATGGCCTCGAAGTTCGGTCCCTGGGCACTGGTGGGCATTGGCCGGACGATGTGCGTCTCGGGACGGGTGGGAGTTGCCTGGGAACCAGGCTCGCGCGGCCCGTCGGGGGCCGCACTGCCCCCCGGGGGCGGCGACCACGCCGATTCACCGGCGGGCCGCCATGCTCCGGGCTGCTGGTCGGTCATGTCCCGGTGGCGTCCCAGGTGTCCATCCCGGCGATGACGGCAGCCAGCGCCTCCTCACGGTTCTCCACGCGGGCGGTGTTGATCTGGTCACGCATGAGATCGTCGTAGGTGGGTCGCGAGACGCTCCGGAAGATGCCCATCGGGGCCTGCCGCATCTGACCGCTCTCAGTCAGTCGGGACAGCGCGAAGGCCAGGGACGGGTCCTCGCACCCGGCATCGTGGACCACGATGTCTTCCTGCGCCACGGAGGCGGTCTCGTGGATCTCCACACCGAAGCCGTTCGAGCGGGCCACACAGAATTGGCCGTGCGCCCCGAAGGTGATCGGCTGGCCGTGGCGCAGCTGGATCACGGAGTCCTCCGCGCTGGCGCCCTTGAGGCCCTCGAAGGCCCCGTCATTGAAGATCGGGCAGTTCTGGTAGATCTCCACCAGGGCGGCGCCGCGGTGCTGCGTGGCTGCCGTCATGACCTCGGTCAGTCCCCGGCGGTCGGAATCCATGACGCGGGCCACGAACGTGGCCTCCGACCCCAGGGCCAGGGAGATCGGGTTGAAGGGGGCATCCAAGGACCCCATCGGGGTGGACTTGGTGAGTTTGCCCAACTCTGAGGTGGGGGAGTACTGCCCCTTCGTCAGGCCGTAGATACGGTTGTTGAACAGCAGGATCGTGATGTTGACGTTGCGGCGCAGCGCGTGGATGA
>CAZPSO010000118.1:0-8275 GCA_964588895.1 uncultured Tessaracoccus sp. | reverse complement strand
GCCCTGTTCGGCCTGTACCAGGCGCTGTTCATGGCCAACGCCGGTGGTGCCTGGGACAACGCGAAGAAGCTCGTGGAAGTGGACCTGAACGCCAAGAACACTCCCCTGCACGAAGCCACGATCGTTGGCGACACCGTCGGCGATCCATACAAGGACACCTCCTCGGTCTCCCTCAACCCGGTGATCAAGTTCGCCACCCTGTTCGGGCTGCTGGCCGTGGAACTGGCGGTCGCGATCAGCGCCCAGGAGGGCGGTGGCACGATCACGCTGGTGCTCGCGGTCCTGTTCTTCCTGGCCTCGGTCTACTTCGTGTGGCGTTCCTTCTACGGCATGCGGATCGGCGAGGACATCAGCGAGGTCCACATCGACCGCTACCCGGAGTCCATCGAAAGCGTCTGACTCCCAACCCCAAGCCGCCGGTGTCCTACTGCACCGGCGGCTTGTCCTCGCCCCCTAGCCGGAGTGCGGCGGTATGTTGGTGGACGTGAGCATCGTCGTGCGCCCCATCCCCCCAGCCGAGCACCTTGCCTTCATCCGAGAACGTGGGTCCGCAAGTTTCCTGCAGACTCCGGCATGGGCGAAAGTGAAGTCGGAGTGGCGTGCGGAGTCCCTGGGGTGGTTCGACGACCAGCACCTGATCGGGGTCGGGCTCGTGCTCTACCGGCAGCTGCCCAAACTGAAGCGCTACCTCGCGTACCTGCCCGAGGGGCCCGTGCTGGACTGGGAGCGTGACGACGTCGAGGAGCAACTCACGGCGCTGGTGAGCTATGCAAGGAGCGCCAGGGCGTTTGCCGTGCGGATCGGCCCCACCATCGCCCACCGGATCTGGCATGCGCAGACCATCAAGGACGCCATAGCTGACGACGACATCACCTTGCTGTCCCAGAAGGCCCCCGACGAGACCAGCCTGGTGGGGACGCGCACCGTACGAGCGCTGCAGCACCTCGACTGGAGGTCCCCGCAGGGCGAGGGAGGTTTCGCCGCGGGACAGCCACAGTTCAACTTCTGGCTCCCGCTGCGCAACGACGACGGCAGCCAGAAGAGCGACGCCGAACTGCTCAAGGGCATGAACCAGCAGTGGCGCCGCAACATCCGGAAGGCCACCAAGTCGGGGGTGGAGGTGCGGGAGGGCATCCGCTCCGAACTGGCAGACTTCCATCGCATCTACCTGGAGACCGCGGAGCGGGACGGCTTCACCGGTCGTGCCCTGGCGTACTTCGAGACCATGTGGGACGCGCTGCGCGGGGAGGAGCCGGACCGCATGAAGCTGTGGCTCGCCCACCACGAGGGAGACCTGGTGGCGGCCACGACGATGGTGCGCGTCGGCGAGCACGCCTGGTACTCCTACGGAGCCTCCACCAACGCCAAGCGCGACGTGCGGGGAAGCAACGCCATCCAGTGGGAGATGATCCGCGACGCCAACGACGCGGGCAGTGCCGTCTACGACATGCGCGGCATCGTGGAGGGTGTGGGTGCGGACCATCCCGAGATCGGCCTCATCCAGTTCAAGGTGGGCACCGGCGGTCAGGCGGTGGCCTACGTCGGGGAGTGGGACAAGCCCATCAACAAGGCCCTCTACTTCGCGTTCGACCAGTACATGAAGCGGCGGCAACCATGACACTCAGTCTCAACGTGGACACCAAGGCCTGGCGCGCCCACACCAGGGCTTTCGCCGACAGCGTCCCCGGGCTGGTGCCCGTCGCCAAGGGCAACGGCTACGGCTTCCGCAACACCACCCTGGCCGCTGAGGCACAACACTTCGACGGCGGCGTGATCGCGGTGGGCGTCTCGCGTGAGGCTCTGCGCATCCTGGACGCAGGCTGGCGTGGCGACGTGGTGGTGCTCAACCCGTGGCGCCCGTCGGACCGACTGGGCAGGGAACTGCTGCTCAACCCACAGGTCATCACCACCGTCTCCAGACTGGAGGACCTGGCGTCGGTGAGGTCGGTCAATCCGCACGCCCGGGTCCAGGTGGAGCTGCTCACCTCGATGCGGCGTCACGGCATTGACCTCGACGAACTCGGGTTGGTGAAGTTGCAGGCACTTGGATTCGACGGGTGGAGCATTCACCTGCCGTCCACGGGTTCGCTGGATGAGGCCACGGGCCTGGCCAACGCCGCCCGCAAGTACATCAAGGCACCCGTGTGGGTTTCGCACCTGGGGGTGGACGACTATCGCGTCCTTCACGAGTCGCTGGATGGTCAGGCCCACATGCGGGTGGGCACCCGGCTGTGGCTCGGGGCACCCTCCACACTGGCCACGAGGGCCACCGTTCTCGACATGCATCGCGTCAAACGGGGGGAAAAGCTGGGATACCACCAGGACCGGGCCCCCAAGGACGGTTGGGTGGTCATCGCCAGCGGGGGGACAGCCCATGGCATCGCCCTGGCCGCGCCCGTACCCCAACGCTCCCTGCGTCAGCGGGCCGTCACGCTTGCCGAAGGCGCCCTGGACGCCTCTGGCAGGTCGCTGTCGCCCTTCAGCATCGCCGGGAGGAAGCGACCATTCGCGGAACCGCCGCACATGCACTCATCCATGCTGTTCGTGGCGGGCGGGGACCCGCTGGTCAGCATTGGCCAAGAAGTCCCTGTCACCTGCCGCATGACCACCACCACATTCGACCAGATCGTCTGGCGCTAGCGATCCTTGGGTCGCTGGCCCCACGGGCGCACCGTTCTCGGGGGCCACCAGCCGCGTCGACTCGTCCGGCTCCGCCCATCCGTCGGGGTCCCCAGAGATCGGGCACTCCCGGAACTGGAATGCGTCGCGCAACGAAGCCACGATGATCCACACGTCCACCGCGACACGGGCGATCAGGGCACCGAAGTACAGGTTCTGGGGTCCGTTCTGCGCAGCCGTCAGGTGTCCCGAGAGCCATCCCCACACCGCCGCCCAGTACGCCACCTGGGTGAGCGTGAATGCCCCCACCTCCGGCCGGAAGGGCCGCGCGAGGACCACGGCAAAAAGGAGCCACAGACCCATCTGCGGTGGGAAGGCGGGCGCCACCACCATGGATGCGAAGACGAATGCCGCCACCAGTGAGCCGATACGGGGCTGCTTGCCGCGGAGGTAGAGGACGCTGACCACGACGGCCATGAAGGCCAGCAGGATCATGAAGCCGAGGCTGCCGGTCTCCCGTAACCCCAACCCCATGGTTTCCAACAGGTACCAGACCGAGCCATAGGACGTGCTGCCCGTGACCTGTCCCCGGTAGTACGCGAGCACCGCGTCCGCGTCGGCCAGCAACAACGGCAGGTGGACCGCACTGAGGGCGACGGCGAGTGAGACGCCCAGCACGGCCGCCTTCCTCCAGGTTCGGCGCAGGACCAGGCACACCACCACGGCCACGATCACGGCGAACGGCATGGATGCCGCGGAGGCGGCCAATCCCAGCACGGCCCCAGCCTCGATGGGGCGGTCGCGAGCCAGCAACAGCAGGGCGAGCGACGTCAGCGCAATGGGGAACAGTTCCCACGAGATCAGGCCCGCCGTCAGCACCACCGGAGAGCCGGCCACCCACATCGCGTCCCACGATCGATACCTCCCCCGCGAGGCCCGACCCAGCAACATCACAGTGAGGATCCACACCAGGAAGCTCAGGAACAACCAGACGATGGTGATCGCGAAATAGACCTGCGCGGCGTCAAGCTGGGTCTGCAGATCCGCTCCGGGCTCCACCCGTCCGCCGAAGAGCCGCGTCAGGTGGATGCTCATCAGGAGCATGACGCCCAGCACGGGCGGGTACGGCAGTGCCTCGTGCCCCACCACGGGTGAGGTGCCCGTCCCGAGGCCGGAACTTGTCCACGACAGCGGGATGTCCGAGTAGCAGAGCCGGATGATGGCGTCGACGGCGTTGCCTGCGTCGGTCTGGACGCACGGGATCTGCCGCAGCGCCAGGACCAGGAAGAGGGCGCTCCCAACAAGCACCAGCCACCCGCGGGGGTCGAACCAACGGCCCTCGGGCAGGGCACGGCGACCCATCGGTCCCCCGAGCCCGGGCAGCATGGCGTTGGTCACGATGACACTCTAGGAGACTCCCCGATCAGGCCGCGCTCACCCGGTGGGGGTGGGCTGGGGGGCCCTGTCGGTGCCGTCGCCCTGCCCGGCCCCCCGCGTCGTCGTGTTCTGGGCCACGCCACCCTGACCCTGGTCCGCTTCGCCTTCTTCCTCCACCGGGGGATCCGTCTCGACGGGGGGTTCCTCCTCCAGGTCGGTGGGCTCGGGTGTCACCTCCTGGGGTGTGGTCTCTTCCGGCTCCGGCGTGGTCTCCTCCGGTTCTGGGCTGGGCGAGTCCGGGACGATCTCGGTGGGGCTCGGCGTCGGGGACTCGGTGGTCTCCTCGGGTTCGGGCTCCTCGGTGGTCTCCACCTCCGACGGGGAAGCCTCCGGGCTTCGGCCGCGGTCCGCGTCGATGTCCTGGGGCTCGTCGAAACCGAGCACCTCCTGGCCATCCGTGGCCACCAGCATGTAGGAAAGCCACGTCGACAGCGGGTACCCGGACCCGAAGAAGGTCCTGTCGCCGGGCTGCCGATAGGGCACCAGGTCGGCGTTGCCACCTTCCCCGGCCACGAACATCACGGCGGTGGAGATCTGGCGGGTGGCGCCGACGAACCAGGCGGAGGTGATGTTTCCCTGCCCGTCGGAGTTGGTACCGGTCTTGGCAGCCACGGGCCGGCCGAGCTCGGCCGCCCGGCGGCCGGTGCCGTCGGTGACCACGCCCACCAGACCGTCGGTGACGTTGGCGGCGAGGTTGGAGTCGATGGCTTGCTGAGGGTCGACGTCGGCGGTGTAGATGGCATTGCCTCGGGAGTCGCGGACCTCGGAGACGATGTGGGTGGGTTTCAGGCGCCCCGAATCCACGAGGGTGCCATAGGAGTTGGCGATGTCCAGTGGACTCACCTCTGCGGCGCCCAGCGAGATGCGGCTGTTGGCGTCCCAGCCGGGCCCCTGCGGGGCGCCGGTGGCGATCGCGGCCTCGATCACCTGCTGCGGACCGTTCGGCATGTCCATCGTCAAGTCCACGAACGCCGTGTTGATGGACAGGGCCATGGCCCGGCGCAGGGTGACGTCGCCGTACTGGGTCTCGCCCTGGTTGCGGACGGGACTCGGGTCGCCGGGCGGGGTGAAGGTGTCTCCGGTGAAGACGGAGTCCAGGTTGTATCCGTTGCGGAGCCCGGCGACCGCGGCGTACGCCTTGAAGGTGGAGGCTGCCGGACGTGGCGTGGTGGCCCAGTTCCGCTGGCTGGCCACGTAGTCGGGGCCGCCGTAGTGCGCGAGGATGGCTCCGGTAGAGGTGTCCACGGAGCTGATGGCGACGTGCAGTTCGGATGGGTCCAGCGCGCCGTCCGGGGAGTTGGCGGCCGCTTCTTCCGTGTAGTTCTGCGCGGCCTCGACGGCCGCTTCCTGTAGGCGGGCATCGACGGTGGTGATGATGCGCAGGCCGCCGCCCTGGATTTCGGCCTGCTCGAAGCCCTGCTCGGCCAGTTCGTCTTCCACCATGCTGATCAGGAAGCCCGTGGGGCCGCCGTAGCGGTCGTTGGTGGCCACCTCGGGGAACTCGGGCAGTTGGGTGTGGGCCTGGTCATAGTCGGTCTGCGAGATCGTGCCCATCTCCCTCATCCCGTCGAGCACGTAGCGGTATCGCTGCAGCAGTCTCTCGCGGTGTTCCTCGCCGCTGGAGGGGTTGAACCGGGCAGGGTTGTTGAGGATGGCCGCCAGCGCCGCTGCCTCATCCACGCTGAGGTCGCCGGCGGACTTCAGGAAGAACGAGTTCGCCGCAGCCTCGATCCCGTAGGCGCCACGGCCGTAGTAGATGGTGTTGAGGTAACCGGTGAGGATGTCCTCCTTGGGCATCTCGCGACCCATCTTGATGGCCAGAATCAGTTCGCGGACCTTGCGTTGGAGCGTTTGTTCCGAGTCCAGGTACAGGATCTTGATGTATTGCTGGGTGATGGTGGAGCCGCCCTGCAGGCCCCCTCCCGTGGCGATGCTCCACACGGATCTGAGGATGCCGGTGATCGAGAATCCCGGATCCTCCCAGAACGAGCGGTTCTCCGCGGCCACCACGGACTCCTTGACCACGTCGGGGATTTCGTCGTAGGTCAGTGACACGCGGTTCTGCACCATTAGGGAGCCCAACTGGGTCTCACCGTCGGCGTAGTAGATGAAGGTGGTGTTGGTCTGGAAATCCGCGTGCGGGTCGGGGAGGTCGGTGGTGGCATAGAGGTAGATGAAGCTGCCGATGCCCATCAGGCTCAGCACGAGGAGCGCCACGAGCCCGCCGAACAGGGCGCGCTTGAGGATGGGGCGCTTCTTCTTGCCGTTCCTGCTGGTTCTGGACTTGCTGCTGGCGGCTCGTGTGGTGTTCGGGCGAGGCTTCGAAGCCTTCTTGTCAGCCATAGATGTCTTCGACCGTCTTCTGTCTACGGGGCTTGCGACGCTTGCGCCCGTCACCCAGCACGTAGGACTTGATCATGTGATTCCATCTGCACTCGGTGCACACCTCCACCACGCAAACCTTGAACTCACCGAACTCGTCCTGCATTTCGTGCAGTTCCTCCGTCGATTTGATGCGGCCGGAGTACTGGCCGAGCTGGTCCCCGAAGACGTAATTGAGGTTCAGGAGACGGTGATGGTTGCAGATGGGGCAGGAGTCCTTTGACAGCTCTCCGTGATGAAGGGCTGAGCGAACCAGGATGGGCTCCGCGTCGCACGCGTTGGGTTCCATGGCGCGGGTCGGCCGCCGCAGCGCCTCCAGAGTGGCTCGGCGCTGCAGCGCGTATGAAACCTCATCCCTGCGTGACCACATCGCTACAAGAGTAAATGGTTCGGTCAAACGGGGCACCTCCTGCGGGAAAGCGGCCGGCGAATCTCAGTCGGCAGCCGTGGGGGCCGCCAGTTGTTCGCCCGGGAGGATGGGGCGCCTGATTCCGGCCTCGGCCAGTGCCGTGCGGGCCCGACGGCGCACCTCACGCATGGGTCCCCACTGCTGGTTGGGCCCGGACTTGATCATGATGTTGAAGGTCATGGTGCCCTCGGCCAGTGAGTCGACGCCCAGGACTGCCGGGTTCTCCAGGAGCAACTGGTTCCATTCGTCCTCGTCGGCCATGGCCCCAATGCCCTTCTTGAGGACCTCCATCACGCGTTCCGCGTCCTCGTCGATGGCCACCGGCACCTGGACGAACGCCGTCGAGAATCCCTGGGAGATGTTGCCGACGGTGAGGATCTCGCCGTTGCGGACGTAGACCACCCTCCCGTCGGTGGAGCGGATCTTGGTGACACGAAGGCTGACCTCCAGGACGGTGCCGGTCACGGCACCGATCTCCACCATGTCACCCACCCCGAACTGGTCCTCCACCAACATGAAGATGCCCGAGAGGTAGTCCTTCACCAACGATTGGGCACCGAACCCGATGGCGATGCCACCCACGCCGGCGGAGGCGAGGAAGGGGCCCATGGGGACGCCCACGATGGCGAGGATGGTGATGATGCTGACGGCCACGATCACCACGTCCACCACGTTGCGCAGCAACGACCCGGTGGTCTGGACGCGTTGCTGGTGCCGCTCCGTGTTGGTTCCGCTGGCGCGGGCCAGGACCCGGCGGGCGCGAACGCCGAGGTCTTCGGTGTCCTTGTTGGGGTCGCGGGCCAACAGCGATCGGGTGACGCGTTTGATGAGCTGCGTCAGGAAGATGCGCAGGATGGTGGCCAACAGCACCACCACTGCGATGAGCACGAGGTGCTCGGTGATCTGGGTTGCGGTCTCCAGGGGCATGACTCCATCATGCCTGCTCGGGCGGGAGGCCCCCGCTTCACTCTCCGGAGGGACTCTGACCGGGTGAGCTCGGCGACGACGGCTGCGAAGGTGTGGGCTCGGGCCCCTGGCTCATCGATGTGGTGGACCAGGTGGCGGGTCCGGGGGGCGTCCCCGACGGTGAGGGATCCCCGGTTGGCGTCGGCAGTGAGGAGTGCTCAGACGCGGTGGGGGTGGGGAACTGTTCGGAGGGTGGGGCGGCGCTGGGGCCCTCCCCCGGGGGTGATGAAGGGGGCGGCAAAGGAACCCCGGACGGCGGCAGCGACGGATCCTCCGACGGCGATGGGGAGGGTGACAACTGGGAGGGCCACACGGACGGGTCCTCCGACGGCGGCACGGACGGGTCCTCCGACGGCGGCAGCGACGGGTCCTCCGACGGCGGCAGCCACGGGTCCCCAGACGGCGATGGGGAGGGTGAGAGCTGGGAGGGCGGCGGCGATGACGGATCCCCCGACGGCGGGG
>CAZPSO010000117.1:0-8300 GCA_964588895.1 uncultured Tessaracoccus sp. | reverse complement strand
GAAGATGCCACCCGGCTTGAACTCGAAGTCGCGGGAGTTCTGGTTGAACACCTACACGCCGGTCACGTCGCTGGGAAGCAGGTCAGGAGTGAACTGGATTCGCTTGACCTCACCGGAGATGGAGCGGGCGAGCGCCTTGGCCAGGACCGTCTTGCCGACGCCCGGGACGTCCTCGATCAGCAGGTGCCCCTCCGCCAGCAGCGTGATCAGCGCGGTGCGGATCTGGGCCGGCTTTCCCTCGATGACCGTGGAGATCGACGCGGCCACCTCGTCGGCGACCCTGGCGACCTCCGCGAGGGATGGTGTGGAGTTTTCGGCCACGCGATTTCCTTTCCGTTTCTGTCTGCCCAGCCAGAGTAAGCCCTGCACCCAACCCAGACCACGAAGCAGTGGGGAGCGACACCCCACAAAGGGGTGGCGAGTGGAGGAAAGTGGGGTAATGTGGAGGCAAGTGGTGGATAGAGGGTCCGGAATGGAGGAGGGAGGTGCTCTTCAGATGCTGCTTGGCACGTACACGCCGAAGGTGGACGAGAAGGGACGCCTCATTCTTCCCGCCAAGTTCCGGGACCGCCTTGCTGCGGGGTTGGTGGTGACGCGAACACAGGAGCGCGCGCTGGCCGTCTACCCCATGGACGAGTTCGAGAAGATGATGGAGCCCCTCCGAAGTGCCCCCACCACCAGCAAACGGGTGCGTGACTACCAGCGCATGCTGACCGCCGGAGCCAGTTTCGAAGTGCCGGACAAGCAGGGACGCGTCACCATTCCCCCCATCCTTCGCAGCTATGCGGGGCTGGATCGCGACGTCGTGGTGATTGGGGCGATGAACCGTGCCGAGATCTGGGATGCCGAGATGTGGGACTCCTATTCCGCGGACCGCGAGACGGACTTCTCCGAGATGGACGACGAGTTCCTCACACAGTTGAACACTTAGCGGGCCATGGGCGGTGGCTCCCGGCCGGTACTGCCCTGACATCACTTCCCCGGTGTCAGGTCACCCGGAAGGGAATCACTTCCCATGGCCCAGGTCACACGGAAAGGGTCGAACCACGTGGCGTTGTTGGGTGATGTGCACGATCCGGTACTGCTGCACCGGATCGTCGATCTGGTGCGCCCAGCGTTGCAACGCCCCGGCAGCGTCCACGTCGACGGCACGCTGGGTTTGGGCGGCCACGCCCTGGCCATCCTGGAGGCGTGCCCGCAGGCGCGGCTGATCGGTATCGACCGGGACCTGGACGCGATCGAGGTGGCCCGCCAGCGCCTGGCGAGCGTTTCGGAGCGTGTCACCTTCGTCCACGCGGTCTACGACGAACTCCCCGAGGTGCTGGCAGCCGAAGGGGTCGGGCAGCTCGATTCCATGCTGCTGGATCTGGGGATCTCGTCGCTGCAGATCGACCGCCCCGAGCGGGGATTCGCGTACCGCGTCGATGCGCCACTGGACATGCGCATGGACGCCACCGCAGGCATCACGGCCGCCGAGGTGCTCAACACCTACGACGCCCCCCGCCTGTCATCGATCCTGCGCCGCTACGGCGAGGAGAAATTCGCCGACCGGATCGCCCGCGCCATCGTCGCGGCCCGGGCCGAGGCACCCTTCGACCGCTCCGGTCACCTGGTGGAGGTGATCGCGCAGGCCATCCCGGCGGCTGCCCGCCACCGCGGTGGCCACCCTGCAAAGCGCACATTCCAGGCGTTGCGGATCGAGGTCAACGACGAACTGGGTGCGCTGGAGCGGGTCATCCCCGCTTCCCTCGACGCGCTCGCGGTGGGGGGTCGTCTGGCGGTCCTGGCCTACCACTCCCTGGAGGACCGCCTCGTCAAGCGCGCCTTCGCCGAGGGGGCGCAGGACTCCGCACCCCGGGGGATGCCCGTGGTGCCGGAGCACCTGGCCGCGCGGTTCCGTCTCGTCACCCGGGGCGCAGAACGTCCGGACGCCCAGGAAACCAGCAAGAACCCCCGGGCCGCATCGGCGCGGCTCAGGGTGACCGAGCGAGTGAAGGAAGCCCCATGAGCGCCCTGCCCACTTCCGCGGCGACACCGACCGAGGCCCCCGACGACCCACGACTGTCCCTGCTGCCCCGCATGGACCGCAAGGTATCGGCGCTCGGGTTCTTCGCCATCATCGGTGTGCTGGTGGTGCTCGGCCTCACCGCCGTCATGATCACCACCACCACGGTGGCCGCCCAGTCGCGCGAGCTCTCCGCCCTGCGCACCGAGGCCACCGAGCTCGGCTACCAGGCCGCACGGCTCAACACCGAGCTGCAGCGCATCTCCAGCACCTCGTCGCTGGCCCTGCGCGCCGCCGACCTCGGGATGGTGCCCAACCCGTACCCCGCGTTCATCAACCTGGAGGACGGCTCCATCCTCGGGGAACCCACTGCCGTCAGCTCCTCCGAGGCCGACTGGCTCCGGCTCGGGCGGACCTCGATCCCGTGGCGAGAGCACACCGACGCCGCCCCGGGAGTGGGGCACGACAGCGTCCTTCCTGTGGCACCCGAGGAGGGGGGAGACCAGTGAGCACCCCGAAGAGACCCCGTCCGAAGACGGTGACCGCCCGTTCCTCACGCAAGACACCCGGGTCAACCGGCACGTCGCCGGCCCGCAAGCGCTCCGGGGCACGTCCTGAGGTGGCGCGCCCGAAGTCACGCGGCCGGCACTACCGGCGCAGCTGGAAGCTCCCCGTGGGCCGCTCCGGCCTGAGGATCCGCGCCTTCATGGTGGTGCTCGCGGTGCTGATCACCGCTGTCGCCGGACGTGCTTTCCAGCTGCAGGCCATCGACGCGCAGGCGTTCGCCGACGAGGCCGCCGTCAAGATGCAGAACACCCGCGAACTGCAACCCGCGCGCGGCGCCATCACCGACCGCAACGGCGTGGTGCTGGCCGAGACCGAGCCCGCCATGTGGATCACCGTCGACCCGGACATGGTGATGACCAACGGCGCGGACAAGCGCTACCGGATGAGCGAACGCAAGCGCGAGGAGGCGGAGCTCGCGCCCCTGGCGGTGGCGGAGATCCTGGCCCGGCACCTGGGCGGTCCCGTGGAGGACTACCTGGAGATCGTCACCACCCCCGACTCCCGCTACCAGTCCGTGCAGCGCCGCGTGCCCGCCGCCACCTACACCGCCATCCAAGCTGACATGCGCGCAGGATTCGACGGCGAGGGGGCCCGCCCCTGGTACGGCGTCTTCGCCACCCCGGACCCCATCCGCACCTACCCCAACGCCGAACTGGCCGGCAACGTGATCGGCTTCGTCAACGGTGAGGGCCAGGGTGTGGCGGGACTCGAGGGCGCCTTCGACGAACAGTTGCGGGGCGAACCCGGCCAGGAGATCTTCGAGTCCTCCACCTACGGCCGCATCCCGCTGGGTGACAACGTCATCACCCCCGCCAAGGACGGCTACACCTACGAGCTCACCCTCGACGCCGACCTGCAGTGGCTCTCCGAGCGTGGGCTGGCGGACGGCGTCGCCAACGCCGGCGCCAAGACGGGCATGGTGGTGGTGATGGACGTGAAGAGCGGCGAGCTGCTGGCGCTGGCCAACTACCCTTCCTACGATCCCGCCAACCCCGGCGCGGTCTACGACACCGGCGACCTTGGCAACCGTGCGGTCAGCGACGTCTTCGAGCCCGGCTCCACCCAGAAGATCCTCACCATGGCAGCCCTTGTCGATGCCGGCCTGGTGACCCCGGAGACCGAGGTGCAGGTCCCCGCCCGGATCGCGTCGGGAGCCGGTTACGTTCGTGACTCCTGGTCACACGGCGACATCAACCTCAACGCCCGGGGCGTCATGGCCCAGTCCTCCAACATCGGCACCATCATGCTGGCCCGCACGCTGCCCAAGGCGGAGCAACAGGAGTACCTGGCCAGCTTCGGCCTCGGTCAACGGACCGGGGTGGGCCTCCCGGCCGAGGCCTCCGGTGTGCTGCCACCACCGGACATGGCCGACTACACCCGCGACCAGATCTCCTTCGGGCAGGGCCTCTCGGTGACCGCGGTGCAGATGGCGGCCGCTTCCGCGGCGGTGGTCAACGGCGGCGTCTACAACCAGCCCACCATCATCAAGAGCGCCCTCGACGCCGAGGGCAACGAGGTGGCGTTGCCCGAGCGCGAGTCGCGGCGGGTGATCTCCGAGGAGGCCTCGGAGATGGTGCTGGACATGATGGAGGCGGTGATCACGCTGCGTGACGGCCGTGAGATCCCGGGCTACCGCACCGCCGGCAAGTCGGGGACCGCCCAGCGGTTCAACCCCAACTGCAACTGCTACAGCGGCTTCACCGCCTCATTCGTGGGAGTGGCCCCCGCAGAGGACCCCCAGATCCTGGTCTACGTGGTGCTGGACGAGCCCACCCGCGGCAACCTCGGCAGCACCCTGGCCCTGCCAGTGGTCAACAACGTCCTGAAGGTGGCCCTGCCGCGCTACAACGTCCGACCATCGGTCACCGAGGCCCCGGACCACCCGATCACGTTTGAATGACATGCCCGGCATCCGTCCCACCCGAAACATCCCCGTGGCGCTGCGTCAGCTCGCCGAGGAAGTGGGCCTGAACGCCCCCGCCGACGTACCGGTCAGCGGGATCACCCTGGACTCGCGACACGTCAGCCCCGGTGCGCTCTACGTGGCGCTGCCCGGCACCCGCACGCACGGGGCCGTCTTCGCCGCAGCCGCGGTGGAGGCCGGTGCGGTGGCCGTGCTGACCGATGAGAGCGGTGCCGGGCTGCTCCCGGAGATCGACGTGCCGGTGCTGGTCAGCCAGCGGCTGCGACGCGACATGGCGCGCGTGGCCTCCCTGGTCTTCGGAGCGCCGGCCGACCGCGTCCTGTCGCTCGCGGTCACCGGCACCAACGGAAAGACCACCACCGTCTCCCTCCTGGAGGCGGCCCTGGGGGCGGCCGGACACCGTGTGGGCACCATCGGCACCATCGGGTTCCGCCTCGACGGCGTGGCGCTCCCCTCCTCCCGAAGCACCGTCACCACCCCCGAGGCACCCGACCTGCATGCCCTCCTCGGGGTCATGGTGGAACGCGGCGCCCGGACGGTGGCCATGGAGGTCTCCTCGCACGCGCTGAAGCTTGAGCGGGTCAGCGGGATCCGCTTCGACGTGGCGGCATTCCTCAACCTGGGGCACGACCACCTCGATTTCCACCCGGACCTGGACGACTACTTCGAATCCAAGGCCATGCTCATCACCCCCGGGGCCGCGAGGCGTGCGGTGGTGTGGATCGACGACCCCAAGGGCCGGGAGCTGGCCGAGCGCGTCGCAAGTGACCTGCGGGTCACCACCGTGGGCACCACCCCGGAGGCCGACTACCGGCTCGTCGACTTCGAGCCCGTCCACCCCCTGGCCGGGCGCGCCCGGGTGATCCGCCGGGGCGAACGGCTGGCGATCAGGATCGGCCTGCCGGGTTTCCACAACATGATCGACGCTGCCGTGGCGCTGGCGATGCTGGAACTCGTGGACGTCGACACCACCAGTGCGTTGACGGCCCTGGCCTCCGCGCACGTGCCGGGGCGCATGCAGAAGATCACGCTGGATGGGGACGCGCCGGTGGTGATCGTCGACTTCGCGCACACCCCGCAGGCGGTGGCCGCCACCCTGGATGCCCTGCAGGATTTTGACCACGTGATCACCGTGGTGGGATGCGGGGGAGACCGGGACGTGGAGAAGCGACCCGGGATGGGGTTGGCTGCCGCCGCCAGGTCCGACCTGGTGCTGGTGACCGACGACAATCCCCGCACCGAGGACCCGGCCGCCATCCGCGCCGCCACTGTGGCCGGAGCTTTGCAGGCCACCCCGGTCGGTCTTCGTCAGGGTCACGTCGAGGAGGTGGCGGGACGCCGGATCGCCATCGAGACCGCGCTGGCGCGAGCCGGGAGCGGTAGTGTGGTGGCGATCCTCGGCAAGGGTCACGAGACGGGGCAGGAAGTGGACGGCCAAGTGCTGCCGTTCGACGACGCGGTGGAAACGCGGCGGGCATGGGACGAGATGAGAGGAGGGCAGGATGCGTAGGCGAATGCTCTCCGAGCTGGTCGAACTGATGCAGCCCGCGGACGTGGAGCTGTTCGGTGACGATGTGATGGTGGGCCCCGACGTCGTGCTCGACAACCGGGTGGCCACGCCCGGATCCCTGTTCATCGGCGTCCCCGGCGCCAACGCCGACGGTCACGACTTCGCACCCAAGGCGGCCGAGGCCGGCTCGGTGGCGGTGCTCGGCACCCACACCACCGACGCCGCGGTGCCCCACCTGCTGGTGGCCGACTCCGTGGCCGGGCTCTCCGCATTGGCCCGCGGCCTCGTCGCCGAGGAACGCGCACGGGGCATGGTCAGCCTCGCCGTGACGGGGTCATCCGGCAAAACAAGCACCAAGGACCTGCTGGCCCAGATCCTCGAGTCGGTGGCTCCCACGGTGGCCCCCGTGGGCAGCTACAACAACGAGATCGGCGTGCCGATGACGGCCTGCCGCATCGATCAGGACACTTCCTACCTGGTCAGCGAGATGGGTGCCCGCGGCCTGGGCCACATCGAGTGGCTCACTTCGCTGGTGCCGCTGGACATCGCCGGTGTGCTCAACATCGGCGCCGCGCACGTCGGCGAGTTCGGTGACATGGCCACCACCGCGCTGGCCAAGAGCGAACTGATCGCCAACCTTGCGCCGGATGGCTGGGCCGTCCTCAACGGCAACGACGAGGCGGTCGTCGCAATGCGGGAGAGGACGCGGGCTCGCATCGCCTGGTTCGGCGAGGGGGAACTGCCTGAGGGCGAGCTCCAGGTCCTGGCCCGCGACGTGGTGCTCAACGGTGGTGCCCAGGCTTCCTTCGAGCTGGTGGTACGCCGCGGACGAAGCGAACACACCACCCCAGTCCAGTTGGGCGTGGTGGGCCGCCCCCAGGTCTCCAACGCCCTCGCCGCCGCCGCCATGGCCGTGGCGGCCGGTGTGGACATCGACGTGATCGCAACCGCCCTGAACCGGGCCACGCGGCGCTCCAGCTGGCGGATGGAGCTGATCCCCAGGGCCGATGACGTCCTGATCCTCAATGACGCCTACAACGCCAACCCCGACTCCATGGCAGCCGCCCTGCGCACGGCAGCCGAACTGGGCCAGTTCCAGCGCGGCCGGTACCCGCAGGCCCGGGTGGTGGCCGTGGTGGGTGACATGCTCGAACTCGGGCCGATGGCCGAGAGGTTCCACCGCGACGTGGGCCGGCTGGCCGCCGACCTGAGGATCAGCGAGGTGGTGGCCGTCGGCCAGTACGCGGAGCACGTGCGCGCCGGGGCCCGGGAGGAGGGCGTCGTCACGTCAGTGGCCGAACGTGACCAGGTGGCCGGGGCACTGGACCTGAAGGCCGGCGACGTCGTTCTGGTCAAGGGCTCACGCTCAGTTGGGCTGGAGGCTGTGGCCCACACCCTGACCCAGGACCGGGAGGCTATCTAAGTGATCAACATCCTGTTAGCGGGCGGCCTGTCGATGCTGTTCACGATGGTCGCCACCCCACAGTTGATCAAGTTCCTCGAGCGCAGGCAGTACGGCCAGTTCATCCGGGAGGACGGCCCCAAGGAACACCTGGTCAAGCGCGGCACCCCCACCATGGGTGGACTCGTCATCGTGGCCGCCGTGGTGGCCGCCTATTTCCTGTCCCACCTCATCTTGTGGAGACCCGTCACGTATTCCGCGGTGCTGCTGCTCGGGCTCATCGTGGCGCTGGGATTCCTCGGTTTCCTGGACGACTGGTCCAAGATCTCCAGGGAACGCTCACTGGGGCTGACCGCCCGCGGCAAGCTGATCGGGCAAATCAGCATCGGTGCCGTCTTCGCGGTCCTGGCGCTGCAGTTCCCCAATGCGCGCGGCCTGACACCCGCCTCCCACCACATCTCCTTCCTGCGGGACATCCCCTGGCTCTACCTGCCGTTCTTCCTGGCCGTGATCTGGATGCTGTTCCTGGTGGTGGCCTGGTCCAACGCGGTCAACCTGACAGACGGGCTGGACGGACTGGCCACCGGCAGCACCTCCATGGTCTTCGCCGCCTTCGCCGTGATCACCATCTGGCAGTTCAACCAGCGCTGCAGCTCGCCGCAGACCGCGGGGCCGCTGTGTTACGACGTGCGGGACCCCTACGACCTGGCGGTCGTGGCACTGGCCCTGGCTGGTGCCACGTTCGGTTTCCTGTGGTGGAACGCCAAGCCCGCCCGGATCTTCATGGGCGACACCGGCTCCATGGCGCTCGGTGGTGCGCTGGCGGGGTTGTCGGTGATGACGCGCACCGAACTGCTCCTGGTGATCCTGGGCTTCCTGTTCGTGATGGAGG
>CAZPSO010000116.1:6444-8373 GCA_964588895.1 uncultured Tessaracoccus sp. | reverse complement strand
ACGTTGGCGCCGTCGGCCGCGGCGCGCACCGCGATGGCCAGACCGATGCCGCGGCTGCCGCCGGAGATCAGGACGGTCCGGCCCGTCAGGGCGTTGCGATCAGTCACTTCTGTTCCTTGCCACGCTGCCGACGCAGCGATGTCTCGATGAATGCCTGGATGCGCACCTTCGCGTCGTCGGTGTCGAAGCTGGCACCGATACTGGTGGCCTCCGCCTCGAGCTGGTCGGCGAACGAGCGCGACGGCGCGGATCGCAGTAGCCGCTTGGCTTGGCCGTACGCGCGGGTGGCGCCGTCCAGCCAGGACCGGGCCACCTCCTCGGCTCGCACCAGAATCTCCGCGTCGGCCACCACTTCCGCCACCAGGCCCCACTGCAAGGCCTCGTCGGCGGTCAGCATCCGGTCGGAGAGCAGCAACTGGAGGGCACGACGCTCACCGACGGCGCGGGCCAGGTGCGCGGTCACCGAAAGGTCCGGGGTGAGGCCCACGCTGGCGTAGCGGGAACGGAAGCGTGAGCTGGCGCCCGCCACGGCGTAGTCGGAGCACAGCAGGATACCGAGCCCTCCCCCAGCGGTTGCGCCTTGGGCAGCCACCACGACGGGGATCGTGGATTCGGTGAGCGCGCGGATGCCGGCGTTGATGGTGCGCGCCAGATCCGTCAACTGCTCGCCTGAACCCATCGACGACGCCATCTCCGCCACGTCGCCGCCTGCGCAGAACGCGGGCCCGTTGCCGGCCAGCAGCACGGCGCCCACGTCGTCGCGAGAGGTCACCTCGAGCGCGGTCTGCTCCCAGCGCCGGGAGAGTTCCGCGTTGAATGCGTTGAGCCGTTCGGGCCGATTGAGGGTGATGCGGGCCAGGCCGTCTTCCACGGCCAGCAGGATGGGGCTCACAGGGGCGCTCCTTAGCGTCGATGCTTGGTTCCACTATATGGCGCGGAATCAGGGGGGCGTCGACCGACGGCACCCGGCCATCCTGGACGCGGAGGTGTGTTCACCGAATCTCCAAAGTGGCAGGTCAGCGAATGGTAGCGTCGCTTGTCCCACCACTTCCCAGGAGGACACCCATGAACTCCCAAGAGAATTCCGATCTTGAACTCGACACCACCCCGCTTCCCGGCGTGAAGGCCGACGATCCCGACAAGGGCGCGGAACACGGGGACAAGTCCGACGATGACGTGGCCGACGACCTGGCCAGGGACCCCGAGGTGGATTCTGGCGACGGCCTCGATCCCGAGGCTGACCGCGGTGACGCTCCCGACACACTCGAACCCGGGGCGGGCGATGTGGCGTTCACGCCGTTCCACCCCGGACGGGTGGGCAGCAAGGACCGCGACCTGCCTGCGGAGTAGCACTTCCGGACAGGCTGCCCGGCGCCGGGACCACAGATCGTGAAAGGGCCCGGACCGACGATTGTGTCGGTCCGGGCCCCTTTGGGGAAGTGGGAGGATCACATCAGCATCATCAGGATGAGGAACAACAGGAAGCCTGCGGTGCCATCGCGATGGTGCCGGCGCTCTACCGGCGCCTGACTGCGGCAGTTCCGGTGGCCGCCAACCCAGGGCAAACCCGCCCTCCACAGTCCTGCCACTAGGCACTATGTTGGGTGGCATGGCAGACGTCGAGATCACTGACCACGAGTTGCCCACCGTCGATGAACTGGTGGAGCTCTACCGAAGCGTGAAGTGGACCGCCTACATAAACGATCCCGTGCTGCTCCACTCCGCGGTCGCCCGCTCGCTTCGGGTGGTCTGCGCGCGTGAGGACGGCCGGCTGGTCGGTATGGCCCGGCTGGTGGGCGACGGTCTGACCATCGTGTACCTACAGGACATCCTGGTGGCGCCGTCGCACCAGCGAGTCGGAATCGGCCGCCGGCTGTTCCACCGGGTGCTCGAGCCGTTCTCCGAAGTGCGACAGAAGGTGGTGGTCAC
>CAZPSO010000116.1:0-6344 GCA_964588895.1 uncultured Tessaracoccus sp. | reverse complement strand
AGTTCGGGGTCAACGGCCTTGATGATTCCCGTGTAGAAGGCGCGGGCCTGATCCTTGAGGATGTCTTCGTTGTCGTCGACATGCTCGAGCAGGGCGTCGTCGTTCAGGATTTCGGTGATGACGTCCGCGGTGTCGATGTCTGGCGTGACCCAGCTGATGACCCCGTTGTCTTCCAGTGCGGTACGGAACGTCACCTCATCGTGGCCGATGACGATGAACGCCGGGATGGACACGAGAATCGTGTCCTCGCCCTTGGGCTCGATGATGACGTCACTTCCTTCAATTCCGAGCTTGGCGCGGAAGTTGTACTGGAGGAACAGGGTTCGCGCGGTGCCCGGGACGGCGCGCCCGAACAAGGTGCTCGTGATCCGCTCTTCTGCGATTCCCTGGATGCCCAGGCTGAGCAGGACCACTTCCTGCTCACGCTCAACGGCCTGCACGATTTGAGAGTTGCGCGATTCGACGTCCACCCCGGGCTCTGGCACCAACACCCCGGAGAGCATCACGCCCCCGACGGCCAACGCACCAACCAGCACACCAGCAATTGCGATCAGTAGTTTCTTCACGGTTCCCCCGTCACCTTGTGGACCGTGCCTCCTTGCACCGTCCTCACAAGACTACCATCGGGGGCTGAGAAGCCACTTCGCCGCATGGACCGGGATCTGCACCTTCCGAGGGCAAGCGATCGTCAGAACTGGTACTTGAACGACGGCGGCCGGCGCCTGCGGCAGACTGATGGGCGTGAACGACCTGCATGTCCGTCCCGGCCCCGGCGCCCCGCGCGGCCTGAGCGTGCCCGCCGGGGAAATGGTGGAGCAGTTCTCTCGCGCGTCAGGGCCGGGCGGCCAGGGCGTCAACACCACCGACTCACGGGTGCAACTCAGCCTGGACCTGGGCACCACCACGGCCCTGAGCGACACCCAGCGCGCCCGCGCGCTTGAGCATCTGGCCGAGCGGCTGTCCGGGACGGTCCTCACCATCGATGCATCCGAGCACCGCTCGCAGCGCCAGAACCGGACCGCAGCCAGGCAGCGTCTGGCCACCCTCCTGCGCGAAGCGGTTGTGCCGCCGGTGGTGCGCCGGCCCACCCGCCCCACGAAAGCCTCGCGACGTCGCAGGTTGGAAGCGAAGCGGAGGCGCTCGGAAACCAAACGCAACCGGCGATCACCACCGCCTGAATGAGGGAAGCGGCCGCAGGCCGAGGTGATTCGTTGCGGGCCAGGTCAGCGCTTGTGGGTGAAGCCGCCGACGATCCGGCCGATCCCGCCCCCGAGGGACTGCAGGGACCCGACAGCACGGTCGAACACCGTGGCCGACTCCGCCCTGCCGAGGACCGCCTCCGCCACGTGACCGCCCGAACGCCCATTCACGCCGCCCCCTGGCCAGATGCCAGCGCCCACCAGATAGAGGCCGTCCACGTCGGTCGTGTAGCGGGAGCCCCCGAGCCACGGTCGGAACAAGAAGTTCTGCGCCACATGGTGAGAACCACCGACGGAATCGCCGCCGACGAGGTTGGGGTTGTCGCGCTCGAGGTCGAGCGGACTGAAGACCGTGCGCTCGAGGATCGAGGCCTTGAAGCCGGGTGCAAGGTCGTCGATCTTGTCGACCACACGATCAGCGACGGACTCCTTGGCGTCGTCCCAGTTCGTCGAGTGGATCTCGCCCAGGGCGTCACCCTTGATCTCCGACGGCAGCGAGCGCACCTGCACCCACAGGACTTCGCGGTCATCCGGGGTGCGGGTCTTGTCCACACGACTGGTCTGGCCGACGACGAGCAGCGGGCTGTCCGGGATGAGCCCCGCGAGCGACTGCTGGTAGGTGCGGGCGAGGTCGTCGACGTAGGGGCCGACGTGGACATAGGCGAAGTCCTTGAGGTCTTCGTGGCCCTCCCAGCCAACCGGCTTGTCGAGCGCAAGGTGGACCATCATGGTGCCCGGACCGTATCGGTACCGGCCGGCCTTCTCGCGGGTGTCCGGGGACACTGCAGACTCGCCCTCGAGCAGGTCCTCGATGAGCTTCTTCGGGCTGGTGCCGGCCACCACCGTCCTCGCCGGTATCTCCTCGCCATCAGCGAGACGCACGCCGGTGACGTGGCCGTCCTGGGTGCGGACCTTCACGACGTCCGCGCTCGTGCGGACCTCACCGCCGTGCTCCTTGACCACGCCGGCGAGAGCGTCGACGAGCCGCGAGACACCGCCGA
The DNA here is from genome assembly GCA_964588895.1 of uncultured Tessaracoccus sp. GTDB lineage: Bacteria > Actinomycetota > Actinomycetes > Propionibacteriales > Propionibacteriaceae > Arachnia. The sequence continues at coordinate 4,144 of CAZPSO010000116.1, read as the reverse complement.
CGGCGATCGAGATGCCGGCCTCGGCGTCACCGAAGGTCTCCGCGAACGGGAACATGGCGCCGAACGAGACGTCCGGCCCGTAGTCGAGGTGCAGACCCCAGGCAGCCAGCAACATGCGCACTTCGTCGGTGTCGAACCACTTCTCCCCGAGCTCACGCGTGGACATGGTGAGGATCTGCGCGTACTCGAGCAGTCGGTTGAGGCCGGCGCGGCGCAGACCGCCCATGGCGGTCCTCACCAGCTTCATGCTGGGAAACACGTCGCCGTACATGGGCATGAGGTCGCGGGTGAAGCCGGCAGCAAGTTGGCCAAGCTCGCGCCAGTTCTCGAGTTCCACCTGCGAGTGCTCGGCGATGTTCTGCTCGGTCTTTTGCTGATCCTGGTAGATCCGCAGCGACTTGCCGCCAGGAAACACGTTGGCGTACGGCTTGTCGGAGGTGATGATCTCGAATCCGTGCCTGGCCAGGTCGTCCTTCAGCTCAAGGTACGGCGGTGAGATCAGGATCTGGTTGAGGTTGGTCGCGTAGAGATCGTGCATCAGACCGGGCTGGGTGACCTCCGCCGAACGTGTGGCGCCGCCGATGGTGTCGTTGCGCTCGAGGACGAGGCACCGCTTGCCTGCCTTCGAGAGGAGGGCAGCGGCGACCAGGGCTTGATGGCCCGAGCCAATCAGAATCACATCTGGGGTGTTGGTCATGGACCAACCGTAACCCGGTTCCATCTCGAGCACCGGGTCGAGCTGCGACTGTGTGACGATAACGGTCACGCCCCAAGCCGATGAGCACGCCAGCGGACGCCGCCCGCAGTCTCGACGTCGCTGACCGCAGCTTGACGCAGGTCAAGGCCTCGTCGATCAGCTCCTCCTAACCTGAGATTGTCATTTCATTTTTCAGCAAGGGAGAAACCACTGATGACCGACCTTTCCACCGCCGTCGAACTCGCACCGATCATCGAGAGAGTCCACGGCTCCCACCACCCCGAACTCACCCGCGTGCGCGAACTGACGCAGGAACTCGCGCAGTCCGGCGACGCGGCAACGACCGCGAACCTGTTCCACCAGCTGAGGGACGTCACCCACAACTACGCTGTTCCCAGCGACGGGTGCGAGGCCTTCACGGCCACCTACGAGGCGCTGAAGTCAGCCGACAAGGAGTACGCCAACGCCTGAGGCCTGAGGGTGTGCCGAGCCACTTCGGCACACCCTCGACGCCAGCCACGTCCAGGGCGGGACCCCCACGTTGGTCGTCTCCGGTATCGACGGGTCACATCGCGAGGGAGATATCTCCAGCGCTCCCAGACCGCAGTTCACACGCCGTTCGTGGGCATCAGTCGACTCCCTGATCCGCGTTCGCGGTGTTTGCTCTAGCGTAAGACCATGGTTCGACGTCTTGCAGCACGCACGTTCTGGGTCTTCAGCCGCTGGAAGTTGGTCACTGAGCGGCCACCGGAACGTCCCGTCCTGCTCCTCGGCGCCCCGCACACCTCCAACTGGGACTTCGTCTTCATGCTCGGCATCGCCTGGGGCCTGGACCTGAACTTCCGGTGGCTGGGGAAGAAGAGCCTGTTCAAGGGGTGGCGAGGCCCCATCATGCGTGCACTGGGTGGCATTCCCGTGGACCGCTCTGATCCGAGTCGGATTGTCGGCGAAGTGGTCGACAGCATCCGGTCGGGAGAAACCTTCGCGCTGGTGGTAACCCCCGACGGCACCCGCAGGGGACACACCCACTGGAAGTCTGGGTTCTACCGCATCGCCCGTGAAACGGGGATGCCGGTGACCCTCGGCTACGTCGACCGCACGACGATGACCACCGGGCTTGGCCCCACCCTCGAACTGACCGGTGACGTCCCGGGGGACATGGAGCGCATCCGGGCCTTCTACGCCGACAAGTCCGGCTTCCATCCCGAGCACCGCGTCGAGCCGCGACTGCGGAACGAAAACGGTGGAGGCACCCACTGACCACCACGCCGCCGGAGTCGTTCTCGGGGCCGAGGGCACCCGGAGAGGCAGCCGGACCGGGTCAGGCGTCCCTGATCTCACCGAGAACGTCGTAGCGCAGCCAGACACTGCCGTCCTCCAGCGGTTCCGCCGACAGAAAGTCGAACTTGACCGGAACCGGTGACGAGTAGCGGGGGTCGGCTTCGAAGATCGTGTGCGTATCCGGTTGGGCATCCGCGGTCGGCATCAGCACCACACTCAGCTCGTCGACGAGCCCGTCCCGGATCATGGACCAGTTGAGATGCGGCCCGCCGGCGAGCATCAGCTCCTCCATCCCGAACAGGTCCCTGATCTTGCGCACCGCCTCCGTCATGTCCAGGCGGTCCTGCCCGGCGATGATGTACGAGATACCCTGGTCACGAAGGAACGCCTTGTAGGCATCGCCGACGGAGCCGGAAACCAGCGAAACGATGTGGGCGTCGACTTCGAAGTAGCTCAGGGTGTTGCGGTCCCAGGCGAGCTTGCCGGATCCATCCACCGCGAAGTAGAACATCCCCGCATCCGGTTGCGCGACGAAGTCGCCCTCGGGGACGGGTTCGTAGGTGGTCGGCAATTCTGGCTCGCGCGAGCCGCCCAGGGACGCCTCGCTGGTCCCGCGGCCGCTCAACCACCCGCGGTGCTGGCTGTAGAAGCGGTCCTGTCCCAGCATGATGTCGAAGTAGGCCCGTTGGGCACGCATCCCGACGGAGGTGATGTTGGCGTGGCCATCGGCCTTCCCGTTCAGAAGGCTGTGCATGTGGCAGATGATCCTGGGGCGGGACACGATGTTCTCCTTCGCGATGCGGGCACGTGACTTCACCGTACCGTCGGCGGATGCGGGCGGCGGACCACCCTGACGCCGCTGCCCGTGGAGGCTTTCGGCCCCCGGTGAGATGCATCGCGACCGCGCAGCGATGCCGGAGTCGATACCCCGGCCATGGATGCCGTCCTCGCCCGGCGATAGGTTTGCGCGAGAACCAAGGAGTCACCAGGAGGAGACGTATCTCATGAGGATCACCATCATCGGCGGGTCGAGGGGCACCGGCGCTGAACTCGCTGCGCTCGCGCGCAACGCGGGCCACGACGTCATCGTGGTATCACGCTCCGGCAACGCCCACGACGGGGTGCGGACGGTGACCGGTGACGCAGCCGACCCGGCAGTTCTCCAGCAGGCCATTGACGATGCCGACGCGGTGGTGGTCACGGTGGGCGCAGCGAAGGGCATCGCCCACCACCGCACCAAGGTCACCCGCGCCGTCATCGCGCGCATGCAACAGGTCGGGGTCCGCAGGATCCTGATCCAGTCGTCCCTGGGCGCCGGGGACTCGGCCGCGCAGTTGCCTGCCGCCTTCCGGTTCATCACCAAGGTGGCGCTCGCCAAGCCGCTGGCCGACCACAATGAGCAGGAAGCCGCGGTCCAGGCCTCAGGCCTGGACTGGACCATCGTCAGACCCGCCGGGCTGACGGACAAGGAACCCCATGGGGATTGGCTGGCAACCGAATCGGCGGCCGACGGCACCCTGCGCGGGACGATCCCTCGCCGCGACCTGGCCGCCTGCATGCTCCAGGTGCTACAGGATGCCTCCACCATCGGCAAGGCCCTGGGCGTCAGCAGCCGCTGAGGCCCGTCCGCACCATCCGCCATGCGCTCCCCGTCAGGAGTCCCGGCCCGTTGGGCCTACCATGACGCTCGAAAGGAGCCGCGCAATGAGCCCGACGTCACAACAAGCAGCCACACGGCCGGCAGATCAGATCCAGATGAAAGAGGTGTTCCCGGGCCACGCGGTCGGCACGATCGCCGGCCTGGTCGCCGTCTGGGCGCTCCTCGAGCTGACCGGAAACCCGATCAACGCCGTCGTCCTGGCCATCGTGGTCATGGTCGCGCTCTGCCTGATCAAGGTGCCTGTCACCATTGCCCTGCTCGTCGCGGCGCTCCTCGGTGGCCTCCAGGCAGGGATGGGCCTGGACGGTTCGCTCGCCGCTTTCAACGACAACCTGCTCGTGGGTGCGCAGGTGGGCCTGACCTACATCATGGTGGGTGCGCTGGCCGTCGCGCTCGCTCGAAGTGGTCTCATCGACGTCTTCTCCCACTGGGTGACGCAGAAGGTGGGAACCGACGAGGCCGCCACGAACAAGTCGGTGAAGTGGGCGCTCTACGGCATGTTCGTC
>CAZPSO010000115.1:0-8448 GCA_964588895.1 uncultured Tessaracoccus sp. | reverse complement strand
TGGTGGACCACGTCGGCGGCTGGCGTACCGCCTACGAGCGGGTCTGCGAACTGGCAGAGCTTGATCCCGAGACGGCCAGCGTCGAGCGCATGGGTGTGCCGGGCCTCCTGGAGCGCTTCGTGCCCGCCACCTCCAGCCAGTCCAACTCCGGGGCGGGCATCGGGCTGGGCATCAGCCTGCCGGACGCCGAGCAGCTGCTGATGCGGGGCGCACGGATGCTGGGTCTGCCCATCGACGGCGCCCTCAGCCTGCCGTTCCGCGTCGACATTCGCTAGTTCCCCGGGACGACGGCGCAACCTGTGCAGAAACGTTTCTGCACAGGTTGCGTCGCGGCGCTCACCCCGGGGAGGGGCTCAGTGCCCGTCAGTCTGGGAGCGGAGGAACTCCAGGTCCAGGTCCCGCGGGATGAACAGCGCCACTACCGGTCCCAGCAGCAGGATCACGCCACTGATGATGAAGACCACGTCGAACGAGTACACGTCCAGCAGCGCGCCGGCGACGAGGGGACCGATGATCGCGCCCACGTCGATCACCATGGAAAACGCCGCCACGGGCAGGCCGCCGCGGCCCATCGTGGCGTCACCCACCGCTGCCGTGGGGGCCGTGCCCTGCATGGCCGCCCCGACGCCGTAGACGCTGAGCAGCACGATCAGGACCCAGATGGAGTCGGTCTGGGTCAGCAGCAGGGTGGAAACGCCCGTGATCACCCCGGAGGCGATCATGACCGGTTTGCGTCCCCGTCGATCGGTGGCGTTGCCGGCGGGGATCAGCGCTGCCGTCTGGAACACTGCCGAGACGGCGAAGGCGATGCCGGTCCACGAAGTCCCCATGAGCAGCGACTCGGTCACGAAAATGGGGATCAGAGCGCTGCGCACACCATGGCCCATCCAGCCCTGCCCGAACCCGACGACGCAGGCGGCCTGGTAGCGGATGTCGCGGATGACCCTGAGGAAGCGTGGTGGCTTGCGGTTCCCGGAGGAGTCCAGGGCTACAGCACGGGCGGGGAGCATGGCCAGCGTGAACCCCGCGGCCACCACCAGCATGACGGCGTAGAAGTAGAAGGGGGCGGTCAGGGAAATCAGCGCCAGCAGGCCTCCCACCGCCGGCCCTCCCATGCTGCCCAGCAGGAACCCGCCCTGGTAGATGCCCGCAGCCCGGCCCCGAAGGTTCTCCGGCGTGGAGGACAACAACAGGTTCATGGCCGCGACCGTGAAGATGGCGGAGCCGAATCCACCGGCGCTACGGAGAATGAGCATCGTTGTGATGTCGGGGGCCAGCGCGGTACCGACGGTGGAGGCCGCCACCACCAGCATGCCGACGGTGATGGTGTTGCGCTCCCCGATGGCGTGCCCGATCCGGGTGGCGAACGGGGATGTGACCAGACGTACTGCCGCGAAGCCGCTGACCACCATGCCCACCTGGAAGCTCGAAGCGCCCAGGGTGCGGGCGAACGGAGTCAGCACGGGGATCACGACGCCGAAGCCGACGGCCACCAGGAACCCGGCAAGGGACAATACCCATGCGGTACGGGGAAGTCCGGAGCCTGCGAAACGACGCCGCAAACCCACTAGCCCTCCTCGTGTCCTGTTGTGTTGCTCGCACAGCCTACTAGGCTTCGGGCGAGACTCCGCTTTGGGTTGGGCAGGCGATCTTCCGTACCATGGAGGGGTTGACCGTGCGATTGAGGAAGCTAGCGAGGCGCAAGTGACTGAGGAGTTCCAAGAGGAACCTGCCCAGAGTAGTGCAGGCCTGAAATGGGCGCTGGGCGCCTTCGTGGCCGTCCTGGTGCTGCTCGGCGGTGTCTACGTTGCCTCCTACTTCATCGCCGGCAACCAGGTGCCCGCCAAGGCAGAGGTGGAGGGGGTGGCCATCGGCGGCATGAGCCCCGAGGAGGCGCAAGCCGTCCTGGAGTCCGAACTGGGGGCCCGCTACCAGGCGCCGATCGTCGTGACCAGTTCCCTGGGACACAGCGCCGAGATCGAGCCGGCTGAGGCGGGATTGACCGCGGACTTCGAGCAGGCGGTGTTGGACGCCGGCGGCGGTTTCAGCTGGAACCCGTTCGACATCCTGACCACGCTGACCGGCGGAAGCCCCGTCGACTTGCCGCTGGAAGTGGACCAGGAACAGTTGCGGGCCACCGTCGAAGCGTTGACCCCGGAGTTCGAGGTGGACGCGGTGGACGCCACGCTGGACTACGCGGACGGCGAGATCGTGCGCACCGACGGTGAGGACGCCGCCGCCCTCGACGTGGACGTCACCACCCCCAGGGTGGAGGAGGCGTTCCTGGAGCGACGCAACCAGGTGGACGCGGAGTTGCAGTTCACCGCGCCCGCCATCACCAGCGAGATGGTGCAGCAAAAGGTGGACGAATTCGCAGCGCCTGCCATCTCGGGGCCCATCACCATCACCGCCGGCGACGAGGGCTCGGTGCAGATAACGCCCGGACAGATCGCCGACGCCATCACCTTCCGGCCCACCGCCGAGGGCTTCGAGCACGACGTGGACACCGACGCCATCCTCGAAACCACCTCCGAGGCACGGGCGGACCTCTCCCTGCCCCGGGCCCGTGATGCCAGCTACCGGATGGAGGGCGGCAACATCACCGTCGTGCCCGCGGTCGAGGGTGTGGAGTTGACCGACGAGGCATTCGTCGAGGCGTTCATGGGTGTGCTCACCAACACCGACGAGCGCACCGCGGCCGCCGAAGTCACGTCTGCGCAGCCGGAGTTCGACACCGAGCAGGCCGAGGCCCTCAAGCCAAGCGAGGTGATCGGCGAGTTCACCACCCGCTACCCGCACGCCGGCTACCGCAACACCAACATCGGGCGTGCGGCGCAGTTGATCAACGGGACGGTCCTGCTGCCCGGGGAGGTCTTCAGCTTCAACGACACGCTCGGCAGGCGAACCGCCGAAAACGGGTTCGTCGACGGTTACGTGATCGAGGGCGGCCACCTGGTACGCGCCGCCGGTGGTGGCGTATCGCAGGCCGCCACCACCACCTTCAACGCCGGCTTCTTCGCCGGATTCGAAGACGTCGAACACAAGCCGCACTCCCTCTACTTCTCCCGCTACCCCGCGGGTCGTGAGGCCACCGTCGTGTGGGGTGCAGTGGACTTGAAGTTCCGCAACGACACGCAGTACCCGGCCGTCATGCAGTCGTTCATCAACGCGTCCTCGCCGGGCAACCAGGGCAGCATGACGGTGCGGATCTGGTCGCAGAAGACGTGGGAGCGGGTGACCGCCACCGAGACGCAGCGCAGCAACTACACCCAGGGGGGCGAGCGCGTCGCCACGGGCGCCAATTGTGAGCCGCAGGCCCCCATCCAGGGCTTCACCGCCACCTACCAGCGCCTGTTCTGGCAGAACGGGGCGGTGGCCAAGCGCGAGGACTTCCGCTGGACCTACTCCGCGGGTGACCGCATCCGCTGCGAGTAGGCCCTTCGCCGAATCTGCCCCCGTCGGATGCGTCCCACACGCTGACCTTCGCGCCTCGTGTGGATGGCGAATCACGCTAAGGTGGACGCACTGCTGACCGAGGAGGATTCGTGACTTACATCATCGGCATGCCTTGTGTGGACCTGAAGGATCTGGCTTGCGTGGACGAGTGTCCCGTGGACTGCATCTACGAGGGCGACCGCATGCTCTACATCCACCCGGAAGAATGCGTTGACTGCGGTGCCTGCGAGCCCGTCTGTCCCGTGGAGGCCATCTACTACGAAGATGACGTCCCCGAGGAACAGGCTGAGTTCTACGACATCAACGTGTCCTTTTTCGACGACATCGGATCGCCAGGTGGCGCCGCCAAACTGGGCCCGATCCCGAAGGACCACCCGAAGGTGGCCGCGCTTCCCCCGCAGGGCTGAGGCTTGTCCCTGGCGGACGCGCTGCCGGACTTCCCCTGGGACTCCCTGGCGCAGGCACGTTCGATTGCCGAATCGCACCCCGGCGGCCTCGTCGACCTATCCGTGGGCACGCCCGTGGATCCGACGCCGCAGGTGGCGCGCAATGCCCTCGCATCGGCCTCCGATGCGCATGGTTACCCCACGGTATGGGGCACGGGCGAGGTGCGGCGTGCCATCATCGACTACATGTCGAACCGCTGGAACGCGGCCGGCCTGCACGACGTCAACATCCTGCCGGTGATCGGCACCAAGGAACTCGTGGCATGGATGCCCCTCTTGCTGGGCTTGGGTGCCGAGCATGCCGTGGTCCATCCCGGCTGCGCCTACCCCACCTATGAGGTGGGGGCCCGTGTGGCCGGCGCGCAGCCAGTGGCTCTCGACGCTCCCGAGCAGGTGCCCGCCAACACCCGGCTGATCTGGATCAACTCGCCCGCCAACCCCAGCGGGCGAATGCTCGCCGTGGAAGAGTTGCGCTCCTGGGTGGCGGCCGCGCGCCGCGTGGGTGCAGTGCTGGCCAGCGACGAGTGCTATGGCGAGTTCGCCTGGGAGGCCGAGCCCGTGTCGGTCCTGGACCCCCGGGTGTGTGACGGGGACCTCTCCGGCATTGTCGCCCTCCATTCCGTGTCCAAGCGTTCCAACGCCGCGGGGTACCGTGCCGGGTTCGTGGCCGGCTGCCAGGACGTCGTCGGCCCCCTGATCCAGGCCCGCAAACACCTCGGGATGATGGTCCCGGCGCCCGTCCAGGCAGCCCTGACGGCCGTGCTCGGTGACCGGGCCCACGTCGAGGAGCAGCGTGCGCGCTACCGGGCGCGCCGGGAAGCCTTGCGCCCGGGCCTCGAGGCGGCTGGCTTCACCATCGACCACTCCGAGGGCTCGCTCTACCTGTGGGCCACCCGTGACGAACCGTGTCGTGACACCGTCGAGTGGCTCGCCACCCGCGGCATCCTGGTGGCCCCCGGCGACTTCTACGGCCCCGCCGGTGAGCGCCACGTCCGCGTCGCCTTGACCGCCACGGACGAGCGGATCGCCGCCGCGTGTGAGCGACTCCGGGCCAAGGGGTAGTGCCCCGACCTGGCGCTGAACCCGACGGGCACGGTTTGGCTTGCCGTGCGCTGCTCCGCGGGGGTTGGCTGGGTTTGCCAGCGATCGGCGTCAGGGGGCACGGTCGTGCGCGAATCGCCGGCGGAAAATAGGGAAGCGGGACCGGCTCAACTGCGCAGCTCGATGACCGCGGTGCCCTCGGGAGCGGCCTCGGGGGCATCCACCCACTGCCCCTGGTTCCGGCCGCCGTCCCACATCCGGTCGCCGACGGTGACCGTCACGATGCCGGCCTCCCTGGTGTTGGCCAACGCCAGATGGGTGGCAGACCACAGGGCGCCCGCGCTCTCCGACGTGAGCCTCACGACGCTGCCCTCCACCTCGCTGCTCACCCCGGGGACCTGCGCCACCACCCGCTCGAACGCCTGCGGGGCGCCCGGGACGTCGTCGCGGTCCACGCAACCCAGGCCTTCGGTGGTGGATCCCCGCAGGGCTCCAGCCAGGGCCCGGGCGTTGGTCTCGTGCTTGCGGTACGCCTCCGGATGCCCGCTGCGCTGGACCTGCTGGGCGATGTCGTTGACGTCGGTGGTCTCCCATTCCGGGAACTTGACCAGTTCCTCGTAGAACCGGCCCGAGGAGTACCACGGGTCCATGATCTCCTCGGGCGTTCCCCAACCGTAGGAGGGGCGCTGTTGGAACAGGCCCAGGGAGTCGCGGTCGCCGTAGTTGATGTTGCGCAGCCCCGACTCTTGCCACGCCGTCGCCAGTGCGATCACTGCCGCCTGTTCGGAGAGTCCGCGCTCGTAGGAGGAGGCGACGATGACGGCGGCGTTGCGGGACTGCTCGTAGGTCAGCGCCAAGTCGTCGGCACCCTCCACCGGGACCCAGCAACGCTCCCTCACCAATTGACTGGTGACCCAGTCATATCCGCGCCATGCGCCGTAGGCGACGCCTCCGAGGACCAGCAGGACAGCGAGGGTCCATGCGATGGCGCGGGGGCGCATCAGTTGGTGTGCAACTCGTCGTTGAGCCTGACGGGGGCACCCTGACGGTTGCGGGCGATGACCTTGCCGGTGACGGAGTCGCGCAGGAAGAGCAGGTCGCTGACACCCGAGAGCTCGCGGGCCTTGACCACTCGCTCGTCGGGCAAGGTGACCTTGGTGCCGGCGGTGACGTAGAGCCCCGCCTCGACGACGCAGTCGTCACCCAGCGAGATACCAATGCCGGACTCAGCACCCAGCAGGCAGCGCTCACCGATGGTGATGGTCTCCGTGCCGCCGCCAGACAGGGTGCCCATGATGGAGGCGCCGCCGCCGACGTCGGAGCCGTCGCCGACGACGACACCGGCCGAGATGCGGCCTTCCACCATGGAGACCCCCAGCGTGCCGGCGTTGAAGTTGACGAAACCTTCGTGCATGACGGTGGTGCCGTTGGCCAGGTGGGCACCCAGGCGGACACGGTCAGCATCGGCAATCCGCACGCCCGTGGGCACCACGTAGTCAGTCATCCGGGGGAACTTGTCCAGCCCGTGGACGGTGAACTGGCGGCCTGCGGAGCGGGCGGCGAGCTTGGCCTTGACCACATCGTCGACGCGAACGGGGCCCAGGTTGGTCCAGGCGTTGTTGGGCAGCTTCCCGAAGATGCCGTCCAGATTGACCCCGTGGGGCTGCACCTCGCGGGTGCTGAGCAGGTGGAGGCGCAGGTAGGCGTCCTCCACGCCCTCGGGTGCCTCGTCGAGGTCGATGACGGTGCGCACCACCTTGGTGGAGACGTGGCGGATCTCGTCAGTGATGACGGCCGACGTGAGGTCTGCCGGTTCCTCGTCCGGGGCCTCGCCCAGCCCGAGGTGCGGGTACCAGGTGTCGAGGACGGCTCCGGAGGCATGGATGGTGGCCAGACCCCATCCCCATGCAGTGCGTTGGTTCATGCGCCCCAGCTTAGTAGCCGTCCCCGCACGCCCTAGAATCCTTTCCCATGGCCGTCGCCAAGATCCTGCTGTACTACGTCTTCACCCCGCTCGCCGACCCCGATGCCATTCGGCTGTGGCAGCACACCCTGTGCCAGTCGCTGGGGTTGCGGGGGCGGATCGTCGTCTCTCCGCACGGTCTCAACGGCACGCTCGGCGGAGAGCTGGACGCCTGCAAGGCCTACGTCAAGGCCACTAAACAGTACCCGGCGTTCAGGGACATCGACTTCAAGTGGTCCGGCGGCACAGGGCTCGACGCAGCCGGCGCCTCCCTGGATTTTCCGAAGCTTGTGGTGCGTGCTCGCGACGAGATCGTCAGCTTCGGCACGCCGGAGGAGGTCCGGGTGGATGCCGCCGGCGTCGTTGGCGGGGGAGTCCACCTGAGCCCGCACGAGGTGGACGAACTTGTGGCCAGCCGGGACGACGTCGTCTTTCTCGACGGCCGCAACCGGGTGGAGGCGGAACTGGGCCGGTTCGAGGGTGCGGTGGTGCCCGACGTCGACAACACCCACGACTTCATCCGTGAGCTCGACTCGGGTGCGTGGGACCATCTCAAGGACAAGCCTGTGGTCACGTACTGCACTGGTGGCATCCGGTGCGAGGTGCTGAGCTCGCTGATGGTGGGCCGCGGCTTCAACGAGGTCTACCAGATCGACGGCGGCGTCGTCCGGTACGCGGAGGTCAACGGCACCTCGTCGCACTGGAAGGGCGCCCTCGCGGTCTTCGACGGCCGCGAGGTCATCACCTTCTCCGACGACGACCCCATCTCTTCATGCCACCGTTGCGGCACGAAGGTGGCCCGGCTGCAGAACTGCTCGGACCTGGCCTGCCGGGTTCGGCTGGTGACCTGCGGGGAGTGCGGGGCGCGGGAGCGGATAGCCTGCGACGTCCACCTCTGATGAAGGCGGCCCCCGACCGGGACCGGATATGGCCACACAAGGATCCGCAGAACCCGTGCTGGTGATCGAACCCCGAGACGGTGGCGTAGTTTCGGAGTTCGGCTGATGCCGAATCCAGCGCCTGCGTCCAGCTCAGATCCGCATTGAAGGTGGCGGAACAGGGCGCGCCGGCATGCTCCGCGCGACCGTTATCAAATCGTTACCTGATTGGGCTTTGGGCAGGGCTTTCTGTCAGTCCCGCCCAGCACAATAGAACACATGAGCGAAGAAGTGCGAGATCTGGGCCAGCAGCTGATGGCTGCTGCCTGGGCAGCCACGAGCTTCTTCGACGACGCTGGCGGCCAGGCCCGTCGCCTGGATGATCTGCTCGGATGGGTGGAAGAGACTCAGGCGCAGCTGGCAGGTTTGCGGATGCGGCTGGTGCGCGAAGCCCAGCTTGCTGGTGCCCACACCGTGATCGAGAGGGTGCGGGCCTCCACGCGCGCCACCACGCAGCGGGCCTCGGCAGATCTCCGCCTGGCCAAGGATCTGGGCGAGGACTATCCGCTCATCAGCCAGGTCATGTGCGAGGGGACAGTTTCGTTCGCGCAGGCCGAAGCCATGGTCAGTGGCTTGAAGAAGCTCCCGTCCAGGCTGACCCGGC
>CAZPSO010000114.1:7146-8528 GCA_964588895.1 uncultured Tessaracoccus sp. | reverse complement strand
GTCAACGACGTCGCAGGCGTGGCCACCGAAGACGTCCAGCTCGACAAGTCCTTCGTGGACGACCTCGGCGTCGACTCCCTGTCCATGGTCGAGATCATCTATGCCTGCGAGGACAAGTTCGGCGTCTCCATCCCTGACGAGGACTCAAATAACCTAAAGACGGTGGGCGACGCCGTCGCCTACTTCGAGCGCGCAGCCAACTGACTCCACCCGGGTGGGGCCGCACGTCACCAACTTCGGCCCCACCCGACCGACACAAGGGAACCGTCCATGAAGCAGATAGTGATCACCGGCTACGGCGCCACCTCGCCCCTGGGCGGAGACGCCGAGAGCACCTGGGAAGGCCTCCTGGCCGGGCGCAGCGGCGTCCGGACCCTGGCTGCTGACTGGACCGCCGACCTCCCGGTGAAGTTCGCTGCCCCGGTGGCAGTCGACCCTGCAACGGTTCTTGACCGTGTGGAGGCGCGGCGTCTGGACCGCAGCTCCCAACTGTCGATCGTGGCTGCCATGGAGGCCTGGCAACGGGCCGGTTTCACGCCCGGCGACGGGCACGGCCTGGACCGTGACCGTCTGGGCGTGGTGGTCGCCACCGGCATCGGCGGCCTGCACTCGCTGCTGGGCCAGTGGGACGTGCACAAGGACAAGGGCGCGCGCCGGGTCTCACCGTTCACGATCCCCATGCTGATGGCCAATGCCCCGGCAGCCAACATCGGCCTGCGCATCGGCGCCCGCGCAGGTGTGCACACCCCCGTGTCCGCCTGCGCGTCCTCCAACGAGGCCATCGCCTTCGGCATTGACATGCTGCGGCTGGGACGTGCGGATGTCGCGATCGTGGGCGGTGGCGAGTCAGTCATCCACCCGCTGCCCATCGCAGCGTTCGCCAACATGCACGCCCTCTCGCGCCGCAACGACGACCCGCAGGCGGCCTCGCGGCCCTGGGACGTCAACCGCGACGGCTTCGTGCTCGGCGAGGGCGCTGCCATGTTCGTGATTGAAACCCTCGAGCACGCCCAGGCCCGGGGGGCCACCATCTACGGCACCATCGCTGGTGCAGGCATGTCGGCCGATGGCCACGATCTGGTCCAGCCGGACCCCGAAGGGTACGGTCAATCGCTGGCCATGAAGCGCGCTCTGCGGGAGTCCGACCTGCAGGCCACCGACATCGTCCACCTCAACGCCCATGCCACCTCCACGCCACAAGGTGACGTGACCGAAGCCGGCTCCATCCGCAACGCCCTGGGCGCCTCCCACGCAGAATCAGTCATCGTGACGGGCACCAAGTCCATGACAGGTCACCTCCTGGGTGGAGCCGGTGCCCTGGAGACCATGGCCACCGTGCTGGCGCTGCTGCATCGCAAGGTGCCCGGCACCATCAACATCGA
>CAZPSO010000114.1:0-7046 GCA_964588895.1 uncultured Tessaracoccus sp. | reverse complement strand
CAACGTCAACGTCTAGGACCGGCCCGGGACGCGTCCGGGGATTTCCCCAACGCGCCTGCATCCCCACCCGGGATCGTAGGATCGGTTGTCTGGCACATCCGCTTCGACGTTGGACGGGAGCTTCTCCATGAACCCACAGGCCAAGGTGTTGGCACTGGTCACCAGCACGCATCGCTACGTCAAGACCGGGCACCGCACCGGGCTGTGGCTGGGAGAGCTGACGCACGTCCACGACGTCGTCACCGCCGCGGGGCACCGTCTCGACGTGGTCAGTGTGGAGGGGGGTCCGGTGCCGCTGGACCCCATGAGCCTCATGCCCCCGGTCCTGAAGCTGGGCAGGACGGACAAGCGCTACGAGGACCCCGTCTTCATGTCGGTGCTCGACGAGACGCCCTCCATCGCGGACGTGGACCCGGGCGGCTTCGACGCGCTCTTCCTCGCCGGGGGTCACGGGGCGATGTTCGACTTCGTCCGGGACGACGTGAAAGCGCTCGTCGCCCACTTCGCGGACAGCCGCAAGGCGATCGCCGCTGTCTGCCACGGCCCCGTGGGCCTGCTTGGTGTGAGGCTGGCCGACGGGAACCTCCTGCTCGAGGGACGGAAGGTCACAGGGTTCAGCTGGGCGGAGGAGAAGGCAGCAGCTCGCGCCGGAGCCGTGCCCTTCAACATGGAGAAACACCTGACCCGCGAGGCCCGCCGCTACAAGAAGGCCCGCCTCCCCATGGGCAAGAAAGTGGTTGAGGACGGCATCCTCATCACCGGCCAGGGCCCCACCAGCGCCAAGGGCGTGGGTCGGGCCCTGGTGAGCGCACTCGCCAAGCAACTGGGCTGAAACTCAAGGGGCGCTGAGGATCTCCGCGGCCACCCGGGGTGCCTGCTTCTCCGGCAGCCAGTGACCGGCGTCGAGCTCCACGAACCGGTACCGGTCGGTGCAGTAGCCTTCCGTGAGCTCCGCGGCCCTGCGGCCCAGATACGCGTCCCGCCTCGACCAGAGGTAGGTGGTGGGGACCGCCACCCGCACATCCGAGGCGAACCCGTGTCTGGGCGGCGGGATGAACAGGGCACGGTAGGCACCGATCATGCCCCGGGGCGCGCCGGGACGGGTGATACGGCTTCGATAGGCGGCTTCGTGGGCCTCCGGCAGGCCGATTCTGCTGAGCGCGCCCCGCTGCACGGCCCTGGTCAGGAACGCCTCGGGCAGCCTGGGGATGGCCATGGCCGCCATGTACCAACTCCGCAGTCCTTGCGTCGTTGTCCACAAGGCGCGCCGCAGCGCGCCCGGGTGCGGGGTGGACAGGACCGTGATTCGCTGCACGCGCTCGGGGAACTGCATGGCGGTCTGCCAGGCGATGGCCCCTCCCCAGTCGTGCCCCACGATGTGAGCACGATCCAGACCCGCGTGATCCAGCAGCGCCAGCACATCGGAGACGAGGCATTCGATCCGGTAGGGCCGGATCCCCTTCGGCATGGCACCGTCACAGTAGCCGCGGAGCGCCGGTGCCAGGGTGCGGAACCCGGCCGCATGCAGGCGGGGGGCAACCCCCATCCACGCCTGGTTGGTCTGCGGGAAGCCGTGCAGGAGGACGATCGTGTGATCGGCATCCCCGGTCCCGCCCTCGAGCACGTCGAACCTCAGACCGTCGTTGGTGAACGTTGGCATGTCGCCCTCACCGATGGCCAGGGAAACGGACGCGGAACAACTTCAGGGCAACGACCCAACCGACCACACCCGAGATGAGCAAAACGAACATCATCCCGCCGATGCCGATGCTGTTGCCGATGGTGATTCCAGCGAGGATGAACGCGAACGTGATGAACACGACGGTCAGCAGGCTTGCCATGATGACCCGCATCGCCATCGAGTTCATGGTCGTTCGCCTCCTCAGACCACCTGGTGCAGCCAGCGCACAGGGGCGTCGTCACTGGCGTGCCGGAACACTTCCAGTTCATCATCCCACGGGGAACCCAGCAAGCGCTCCAGCGCACCGTGGATGGGTTCGCGGCCCAGGGCATCACGGACGATGGCCTGCTTGATCTGCTCCTCCCCCACCAGGATGTCACCGTGGACCCCCACGGTGGCGCTGAAGGGACCAAGGGTGGGGGTGTAGGAGTGGCGCTGGCCGTCGCTGCCCGGCGTGGCGTCCTCCGTCACCTCGAAGCGAACCCGCCCGAAACCCGCGAGCTTGGATGCGAGGAGTGCGGAGGAACCGGATGGACCGGTCCATGAGTACTCGGCGCGCCTGCTGCCGGTCTCGACGGGCTGGTGCGTCCACTGGAGGGACACCGTGGTGCCCAGCACAGCCGTCAATGACCATTCCAGATGAGGGCACAGCGCTGCCGGCGTGGAGTGGATGAAGATCATCCCCCGCGCCTTCGGCTGGCTGACCGCATGCATTCGCGTGGTCATGTTGCTCGTCCTCCTGGGTCAAGGCCGGATTGCCTTCCCCTGCGATCCGCTTGACCACCAGGACGATCTGTTCGTCATTGTGCTACACCACATCAAACAACACAACACGATCGGGTCGATCAGTAGGGGCCCTAGCATGAGGGGCATGCGCCAGATCTCGATCGATGCTGCCCTTGCCGGAACCGATGCCATCTCCCAGGTGCGAGCCACCTCCTCCGGTGTGTATTGGTTGGCGTCCATCGCCACCCAGGACGGCCGCAGCACGATCCGCCGCCACCGGGACGGGGAGACCATCGACCTGACGCCGGAGGTGACGGTGCGCTCACGGGTGATGGAGTACGGCGGCGGCGCCTACGACGTCGACGGCGACACCGTGGCGTTCTGCGACGACAAGACGTCGCAGTTGTTCGTCGCGGAGGGTGACCGCACCCGTCCCCTCACGCCCTCCCAGAACCGGTTTCGTTTCGGGGGTCTGCACGTCAGCGAGCAGCACCGTCTCGTGTTGGCGGTCCGCGAGGACCACGAGGCAACACCCGAGCCCCGCACCGAGATCGTTGCGCTGGACCTCGACGGCACCAACGACGACGGCGGGCGGGTCCTGGTCACGGGAGCCGACTTCTACGGCGGTCCCCGGCTCCAGGGGGAGCATCTGGCCTGGTTCCAATGGGACCATCCGAACATGTCCTGGGACACCGCGTCGGTGTGGCGGAGCCGTCTGGAGGAACCCGGAGCCGCGGAGCCCGTGGTCTCGGAAGCCGGTGTCAGCGCCCTGCATCCCCTCTGGTTCCCCGACGGGCGGATCGCCGCGTGCGACGACTCCACCGGGTACTGGAACTGGGAGGTGGACGGGCATCGCTGGTCCACCGCACACGACTGCGCCCACCCGGTGTGGGTGCTGGACGCGCCGGCGGCGTGCGTAGTCAACGAGGATGTCCTCGTCTCGGTCGTCCTCAGCCAGGGGATCGGGAGCGTGTGGTCCTGGAACCTGCGCACCGAACGTACCCGTCAGCTCCTGCCGGACACGGCGGAGATCGAATCCATCGCCGCCCATGACTCCAGCATTTACGTCATCGCGCACTGGACCGACCGGCCCTCCAGCCTCGAGGTCCTCGGTCTCGATGGCAGCCGTGAGACCTTGGTGGAGAGCGAGCCGCTGCCGGATCCCGTCGTGCCCATTTCCTACCACGCGGCCGGCGAGGCGGGCGATGTCCAGTCGTTCTTCTACTCGCCCACCGATGCTCCCGCCCCGCTGCTGGTCATGACTCACGGGGGCCCCACCGGCGCCACCACCGCCGCCTACGATCGGACCATCCAGTTCTGGCTGTCCCGCGGGATGGCGGTGGTGGACGTGAACTACTCCGGCTCCACCGGGTTCGGGCGCGCCTACCGGGAACGACTCAAGGGCCAGTGGGGCGTCCTGGAGGTGGCCGACGTGGTGGCCACCGTGGAGCACTTGGCGCAGCAGGGCCGCGTGGACGCGGAGCGCGTGGTCATCACCGGCGGCAGCGCCGGTGGCTACTCCACGCTGCGTGCACTGGTCAGCACGGAGATCTTCGCAGCCGGGATCAGCAGATATGGGATCGCCGACCTGACCGCCCTGGCCAAGGACACCCACAAGGCAGAATCCAGATACCTCGACGGGTTGATCGGTCCCTATCCCGAGAAGGAAGCCCTCTGGAAACAACGCTCACCGCTGAACAGCCTGGACGACCTGTCGACGCCCATGCTGATCCTCCAGGGCGACCAGGACAAGGTGGTGCCGCCCAACCAGGCGCAGATGATGGCTGAAGCCGTGCGCGCCAAGGGTTTGCCTGTGGCGCTGCTGTTGTTCGAGGGCGAGGGGCACGGCTTCCGCACCATGGAGGCCCGACGAGAATCGCTGGAGGCCCAGGTCTCCTTCGTGCAGCAGGTGCTCGGGATGGAGCACAGCGACGACGTCCCCGCACTGGAGATCGAGAACCTCTGATGCCTGCCGGTCAGGGCCAGCGGGCACCCAGGGAGATCACGCCGAGTGCGGCGCCGACGGCGAAGATGATGGCCAGGCCGGCATAGCGGTCGGTGACCTCCACCACCACGCGTTCCCGTCCGATGTCCGAGCTGATGGCCTCGTAGATGTTGCTCAGCTCGGAAGCCGATTCGGCGGAGAACTTCTGCCCCCCGGAGCGGCGGGCGATCTCGGTCATCTCGTAGTGGTCGACGGCCACCCGCTGTCGTTGGCCGTTGGCTTCGACATAGCCGTTGGCGGTGCCGTAGGCGATGGTGTAGACCGGCACGCCGAGCTCCCCGGAGTCCTCGGCGGCGGTGAAGGAATTGCGGCCCATGTTGGTGGCTCCATCACCCAGCAGCACGATGGCAGCCGGCGGCACGTCGTCCGGGTCGTCTGGATTGGGTGGCACCAGCTTGAGCGCCTCGAGGCTCATGTAGATGGCTTCACCGGTGGCGGTGGAGGGTGCCATCTCGAGTGCGTCGATGCCGCGTTTCACGGCGTCCCGGTCCACCGTCGGCGGCACAGCGATGTTGGCAGTGCCTGCGAATGAGACCAGCGCCACATTGAACCGGGGCGGCATGCTGTCGACGAACTGCTTGGCCGATTCCTTGGCCGCCACCAGCCGCGTGGGTTCCACGTCGGTGGCTTCCATGGACCAGGAGACGTCAATCACCACCACCACGGAGGCGCGGTCGCGGGGCTGGTAGGCGTAGTCCTTCGGCATCGCCCACGCAACGATCAGCGACGCGAGCGACAGCAGCGCCAGAATCACGGCGCCGTGGCGCTTCCAAGCGGCGTCCTTCGGGATCACCTTCGCCAGCCGGCTCGAGAGGTTGGGCTTGTTGCCCCGTTGAGACAGCAACAGGTACAGCACGCCCAGCAGCGGGATGACCACCAGTGCCATCAAACGGTTGGGCCGCAGGAACTCCAGTTGCAGGAGAATCAACGCATCGATCATCGGGGCCACCTCGCGGCCATCATAATCGCCCCCAGCGCAGCGACCACGGCGAAGCCGAGCGCCCAGAACGCGTACTGGGCCGTGATGGGCTTCTGGACCTCCTCGTAACCCACGGAGGAGCCGATGCGCTCGTAGGCACGATCCAGGGAGCGGGCCGAGTCGGCGCCCACTGCCTCACCGCCGGTGGTCTCGGCTATTCGTTCGAGCGTGGCGACGTCGGGTGCCACGTTCTCCCTTACCCCGTCGATGTCGACGTAGCCGTTCTCGGTGCCGAACGCGATGGTGAAGACCGGGATCTCACGTTCGGCCGCCACCTGGGCCGGCCCGGCAGGGTCCGGACCCTGGGTGTTGGTCCCATCACTGAGCAGCACCACCATGGCCGGGGCCGGCTCGTCCTCATCGTCTGCCCGCGGCGCCTGCTCAATGGCCGTCAGCGATGTGGTGACGGCATCACCCAGTGCCGTTCCCTCCTGGAGTTCAAGGGCCTGCAGCGCACGCTCCAGGGCGCCCCTGTCCGTGGATGGTGGCATGCGGATGGACGGTGATCCGTTCAACGCCACGAGCGAGACGTTGAAGCCATCCGGCAGTTCCCGGATGAATTCGTGCGCGGCCTGCTTGGCGGCGGTGAGCCGGTCAGGGCTGACATCGACGGCCTGCATGGACAGGGAGTTGTCCACCACCATCACCACGGTGGCCCGCTCGCGCGGCACCTTCTCTGTGCCCAATGGCTGCGCCCAGGCCAGCGAGAGCGCGATCAGGGAAGCCAGCGACATGGCGACGGCGAGGTGCCGGGTCCATCGGCGCTGGGAGCCCATCACCGCCCCGAGCAGCCCGGTGTTCGTGAAGCGCATTGCCACCCTGCCCTTGAGACGCATCAGGATGATGTAGAGCAGAATCAGCGCCGGGAAGACCAGGAGCACCCACAGGCGCCCCGGGTACTGGAACTCGGGTACCCAGTCCCACATCTACTTGCTCACTCCCTGCGGGGGTTGGTGGAGCATCCCGGCGACGCGGCGGTAGTTCAGTACGAAACGCGCGATGTCTGCCACCCAGTCCCGATCGGTGCGCAGCTGGACGTGGCCCGCCCCTGCGCGCCGGATGGCCACCTTGATGCGCTCCCGCTGGGCGCGGCTGGCCGCGTCCATCCGGAGGCGGGCGCGCATGTCGGAGGTGTTGATGTAGCGCTCGAAAGAGCTTTCGGGGTCACGGATCAGCATCTCCCCCACGTCGGGGAACTCGAGCTCGTGCCTGTCCGCCACCTCGATGCACAGCACCTGGTTCTTCACCGACAACCGGCGGATGGCACGCTCCCAGTCGGGCGGCACGTCAGGGTTGAGCTCCCTGTCCCCCGCCGTTAGGAAGTCGGAGACCACCACACGCATGCCCCGTCGCCTCTGGGAACGGGCCAGCTGCTCGATCCCGTCGGCCAGCTCGAGGTGGCCGACGGCGTGGTCTGGCACGATGGGTTCCGTCAGCATCTTGCGCAGCAGCCCGTACAGGGCCGTGCGCCCGGACCGTGCGGGGATTCGCTTGATGTCGCTGGGGAGCATCATCATGCCGCCGAACCGGTCCCCCATGCGCTGGTTGATGAAGCCGATGGTTGCGACGGCGGCGATGCCCAGGTCGCGTTTGGTGATGCCCTCCGTGCCCCAGTTCATCGACGGCGTGACATCCAGCATCGCCCAGATCTCGAG
>CAZPSO010000113.1:2488-8565 GCA_964588895.1 uncultured Tessaracoccus sp. | reverse complement strand
CCAAGGCACTGGGCGCCGACATGAACTTCGCCTGGCCCACTGCACAGATCGCAGTCATGGGGGCCCAGGGCGCGGTCAACATCCTGCACCGCCGAGTCCTTGCCGAGGCCCAGGACCCGGATTCGCTGCGCACGGAACTGATCACAGAGTACGACCGGGAGCTGGCCAACCCGTACATCGCCGCCGAGCGTGGCTACATCGACCAGGTCATCTACCCCCACGAGACCCGGGCGCAGATCATTCGGGCACTGCGCCTGCTGCGCAACAAGCGGGAGCAACTGCCGCCCAAGAAGCACGGGAACATCCCGCTATGAGCCAGCCCAAGTCGCTGTCTGTCAGCCGCTCCAATCCCACCGACGAGGAGTTGGCGGCGGTCACCGCCGTCCTGGCGGGAAGGGCCTGGGTCCTCGACCGGCTGCGTTCGGCCGACGACCGCCCGCTGGCCGGCGGGTGGAAGTCGTACTACCGCACGGTGAGGTCCCCGCTGGTCTATGGGCGGGATGCGTGGCGCACCTACACGAGGATGTGATGCGCTTCGTCCTCGCCTCCCAGTCACCCGCGCGCCTTGACCTGCTGCGCCGGGCGGGCTGTGACCCCGAGGTCATCGTCTCCGGAGTCGACGAGACGGAGCCGGTAGGGCTGACTCCCGCTGAATCGGCCCTGCGCCTGGCCGAGCTCAAGGGCACCGCCGTACTGCCCCGGATACGCGGTGAGGCGGTGCTGGTGGCCTGCGACTCGATCCTCGAGTTCGAGGGTCGCAGCCACGGGAAACCCGGTTCGCGTGCGGTGGCGCGCGAGCGGTGGCTGCGGATGCGGGGCAACACCGGAGTGCTGCACACCGGCCACTTCGTATGGGTCCGCGACCATGCAGGTGCGCGGCGGACCTCCGCAATCGTCAGCACCGAGGTCACGTTCGCGCAGATCCGCGACGACGAGGTCGACACCTACGTCGGCACGGATGAGCCCACCGGGGTGGCGGGAGGTTTCACCATCGACGGGTTCGGCGCGGCTTTCGTCGACGGCATCGTGGGCGACCACACGAACGTGCTTGGCCTGTCCGTGCCTGCCCTGCGCCGGATGTTGCACCACCTGGGGATCGAGTGGACCCGGCTGTGGAGCCTGCCCGACGCGGGTTGAGCTGCCTCGTCTCGGTGGGCCATCGGGCTATTGTGGGATCGCCGGTGCGAACGGAGATGTCAGTGACCAGCCAGAAAGCTTCTCCTTCACGCCCCAACATCCGCCAGGTGGCGTCGATGGCGGGGGTGTCCCACATGACGGTGTCCCGCGTCCTCAACGACCACCCGAACATCCGGCCCGAGACCCGCCAGCGGGTGCTGCAGGCCATCGGGGAACTCAACTATCGACCCAACAGCGCCGCTAGGGCACTGGCGACGCAGCGCACCCGGCGCATCGGCGTGATGATCGAGTCCACCCGGCACCACGGCCCGACGGGAGCCCTCGGCGGGCTGGAAGCGGCGGCCCGCAAGGCCGGTTATTCCGTGACCTCGGTGGCCCTCCAGCAGGGGGGCGAGCTGTCCCCCCAGGAAGCGGTGGACCACCTCACGGACCAGGGCGTCGACGCGATCTGCGTCGTCGCTCCCCGCTCCTCGTCCGTGGCGACGCTGCGACAGCTGGCCATCGACGTCCCGGTGCTGGTGATCAAGTCCCAGACCGATTCGCACTTCCTGACCGTGGCCGTGGACCAGGCCGCCGGGGCCAGGATGGTGGTGGACCACCTCGCCCATCTCGGGCACACCGACGTCCTCCACCTGTCCGGACCCCTGGACTGGCTCGACGCGCGCACCCGGGAGCGCGCCTTCCACGCCCGCACCACCGAATGGAAGATGCGCCAGCGCCCGGTCGTGGTGGGAGACTGGTCCGCCGACTTCGCCTACGACTACGTCAAGGGCCTGAACCGGGCACCCGACTACACGGCCATCTTCGCCGGCAACGACGAGATGGCGCTGGGTCTGCTGCACGGCTTCCACGACCGCGGGATCCGGGTACCGGACGACGTGAGCATCGTCGGCTTCGACGACATCGACCTGGCCGCCCACTTCACCCCGCCGTTGACCACCATCCGCCAGGACCTGGCTGCGTTGGGAACGACGGCCGTCGAGGTGCTGAGTGCAGCAGCGGAGGGACGGGAGATCCCCCACCGCACCCTGCAGAGCGTCGATTTCATCCTGCGGTCCTCCACCGCCAGGCCACGAGGGAGTGCGGGATGAACCCCGTCCAGCCCATCGTGGAGCTGTCGGGGGTGACGGTGAGCTTCCCCGGCACCGAGGCCCTCAGCCGCGTGGACCTCAGGCTGTTCCCCGGCGAGGTGCACGCCATCCTCGGGGAGAACGGGGCCGGCAAGTCGACGGTGATCCGGACGCTGAACGGCGTGGCGAGGATCCGCGCCGGGACGATACGGGTGGACGGCCTCGTGCGCCAGATCCGCTCCCCCGCGGATTCCCAGACGCTGGGGATCCAGACGGTGTTCCAGGACGTCCAGCTCCAGCCCGGCCTGCGGGTGGGAGAGAACGTCATGCTGGGACATGAGCGTTACGGTCGCTTCGGCATCGACCGGCGCGCCAGTGACCGGGCAGCGGCGCAGACCCTGGCGGGGTTGGGACTGGAGACCCTGGACCTCGACCGCAAGGTGGCGAGCCTGTCGCCGTCGGAGCGCCAACTCGTGGCCATCGCACGGGCCATGGTGACGCAACCGCGTGTCCTGCTGCTCGACGAGCCCACCGCCAGCCTCCAGAACACCGATGTCGCGCGCACGTTCGGCGTCATCCGCACCCTGCGTGAGCGTGGGGTCGCCATCGTGTTCGTGTCGCACTTCCTGGACCAGGTCTACGCCATCAGCGACCGCATGACGGTGCTGCGCGACGGCGCCGTCGTCGGCGAGTACCCGACCGGCGACGTCGACCGCGCCGAACTGATCTCGCTCATGCTGGGCCGAGACCTGGAGGCGTTGCAGCAACTGGGTTCGCAGCGTCAGGCCCACCGCCAGGAGCCCGAGGGAGCCCCCGTGCTGAGTGCCCGAGAGCTGTCCAAGGCCGGCGCACTGACGGCCACGCACATCGACCTGTACCGCGGCGAGATCGTCGGCCTGGCGGGCCTGCGGGGATCGGGGCGCACGGAACTCGGCCGCCTGCTGGCCGGGGTGGACAAGGCGGACTCGGGCGATGTGGTGCTCGATCGCAGCTCCAGCGCGGGGTGGCAGCTGGGAGCGCGGCCGGGAGCCAGCTACCTCCCGGAGGACCGCTCCGACGGCGGCGTCATCGAGGAGCTGTCGGTGGTGGACAACATCGTCCTCGCGCTCCAGGCGGCCCGCGGCTGGCACCGGCCAATCTCCGAACGGGAACGGGAGGAGATCGTCGGCTGGTTCCTCACCTCGTTCGACATGCCCCACGTCCATCCCGACGCCCCGGTGAGGACCCTCTCCGGGGGGTCGCAGCAGAAGGTGTTGATGGCGCGGCTGATCGCCACGCGGCCGCGCATCCTGATTCTGGACGAGCCCACCAGCGGGGTTGACATCGGATCCCGGGTCGAGATCCAGGCGGCGGTCTCGAAGCTGGCCGCACAGGGGGTCTCCGTGGTCTACATCTCCTCCGACCTGGCCGAGGTGGTGCGCCTGGCCGACCGCATCGTGGTCCTGCGGGACGGCACCAAGATCGGGGAACTGGGCAATGGCCCGGCCGTCACCGTTGACACGGTGGTGGAGATGATCGCGGCCGACCTGGAAGCGTTGGAGGACGCCCGGGACTGAGCCGCCCCGTGACCGAATCGTAACCGACACTTGCACACGGCCTCTGGTCAAGGGTCGATGTTCCCGGTAACATTACCGGTAACACGCGAGTCATCGCGTCCATCGACCCAAGCACGTCACGACGGCCGTGGCGCGGGGTTTGACTTCTCAAGGAGGAGACACATGTCCACAACCAAGCGTGTGACCAGGATCGCCAGCCTTGTCTGCGCGGGCGCACTGGCCCTGTCCATGGCCGCGTGCGGGTCCGACGGCCCCGGCGGCTCGGACACGGTCACCATCGGCTTCGTCGCCGTGGGACCCGAGGGCGCGTGGCGCCAAGCCAACGAGGCCAACATGCAAGAAACATTCACCGAGGAGGACGGGTACGAACTCAAGTACGCCCCCGCCACCAACCTTGACCAGAAGTCCCAGATCGATGCCTTCACCTCGTTCGTCGACGAGGAGGTCGACGTCATCCTGCTGTCGGCCACCGAGGGCTCCGGCTGGGAGGACTCCCTGCGCCGGGCCCAGGAGGCCGAGATCCCGGTCATCCTGATCGACCGCGGCATCGAGCCGGACGACACCGACCTCTACGTGACGCGCATCGCACCCGACAACATCGAGGTCAGCAAGTCGCTGGCCTCCTGGGCACAGTCCGAGTTCCCCGACGGAGCCAACTACTTCGTGCTCGAAGGGCCCGCCGGCGTGTCGGTGGTCAACGAACGCAACGTGGGCTGGGACGAGGTGATCGGGGGCGATGCCAACTTCAACAAGCTGGGCGCCCAGACCGCCAACTGGTCCACCGAAGAGGCCAAGGGCGTCTTCGAGACCGTCCTGAAGTCGAACAACAACGACGTCCAGATGGTCTTCGCCCAGAACGACGAGATGGGCCTCGGGGCCGTCCAGGCGGTCGAGGAGGCCGGTCTGGTTCCGGGCGAGGACGTCAAGATCGCCACGATCGACGGCACCCGCAACGCGCTGCAGGCACTCGCCGACGGCAAGTTGAGCTTCGTCGCCGAGTACAACCCGCTGTTCGGTGACACCGCCAAGGACGTGGTGGAGAAGGTGCTGGCCGATGAGGGCGTCGAGTCCTACATCATCGTCCCGAGCCTGACCTTCGACTCCTCCGAGGTGGCGGCTGAGGCGTTGCCGGACCGCCAGTTCTGATTCCCTAGGCCTGGCGGGGGCGCTCCAGTTCCCTGGACGCCCCCGCCAGCTCGACCAACGCGCATGTCAGGAGCACCCATGCCAGTCCAGCCGATCCTCGAGATGCGGGGGATCACCGTCACCTTCCCGGGGGTGAAAGCGCTCGACAACGTCGACTTCGACCTCCTGCCGGGGGAAGTCCACTCGTTGATGGGTGAGAACGGCGCGGGCAAGTCCACCCTGATCAAGGCCCTGACGGGCGTCTACCGGATCGATTCGGGAGAGATTTCGATGGGTGGCCAACCGCTCAGCCTGCACGGGACGGGCGAGGCGCAGGGGGCCGGGATCTCCACCGTCTACCAGGAGGTGAACCTGGCTGACAACCTCTCCATCGGCGAGAACGTCATGCTCGGCCACGAGGTCCGCTCCCGCGCCGGCATCAATTGGAAGGCCACCCACCAGTTGGCACGGCAGCACCTCGCCACGCTCGGGCTGGAGCACCTGGACCCGCGGGCTCCCCTGTCCTCGTTGTCGTTGGCCATCCAGCAGTTGGTGGCCCTCAGCCGGGCCATGGTCACCGACGCCAAGGTGCTCATCCTCGACGAACCCACCTCCAGCCTGGACACCCACGAGGTGGACCAGTTGTTCTCCGTCATCCGCCAGCTTCGGGACGGGGGCGTGGCGATCCTGTTCGTCTCGCACTTCCTGGACCAGGTGTTCACGATCAGCGACCGCGTCACGGTGTTGCGCAACGGGGTGCACGTGGCCGAGCACCTGATCGGTGAGATCGACCGTGCCACGCTGATCTCGGAGATGATCGGGCAGGACCTGGCCCTGCTCCGCTCCATCGATTCCGACCGTGACTTCGCCGACGGCGTCGGCGAAGTCATCTACAGCGCCCGGGGACTCGGGCGCAAGGGATCCATCGGCGCCACCGACATCGAACTTCGTCGAGGCGAGGTGGTGGGCGTGGCAGGTCTGTTGGGTTCGGGCAGGACCGAACTCGCCCGGCTCGTCTACGGGGCCGACAGACCGGACAGTGGCGAGGTGGAGCTGCACGGCGCCCCCGCCGACATCCACACGCCCGCCGCCGGCATTCGGCGCCGGCTGGCCTTCTCCAGCGAGAACCGCCGCGACGAGGGCATCATCCGTGACCTCACGGTGCGCGAGAACCTCATCCTGGGGGTCC
>CAZPSO010000113.1:0-2388 GCA_964588895.1 uncultured Tessaracoccus sp. | reverse complement strand
GACGAGGGCATCATCCGTGACCTCACGGTGCGCGAGAACCTCATCCTGGGGGTCCAGGCGAAGCGGGGTTGGGCACGGCCGCTGCCACGTGGCCAGGTCCAGGAGATCGTCACCCGCTACTTGCGTGACCTCAACGTTCGCCCCTCGGATCCCGATCGGGCCATCAAGAACCTCTCTGGCGGGAACCAGCAGAAAGTGTTGCTCGGCCGCTGGCTGGCCACCGACCCCGAAATCCTGATCCTTGACGAGCCCACCCGCGGGATCGATGTCGGCGCCAAGGCCGAGATCCAGAAACGGGTGCTCGAACTGGCCGACAGCGGGGTGTCGGTGATCTTCATCTCCTCGGAACTCGACGAGGTCGTGCGCCTGAGTGACAGGATCATCGTCATGAAGGACCGCAGGAAGATCGCCGAGATCGTCAACGGCCCCGACGTGACGGCGGAATCCATCGTGCGACTGATCGCAGCCGAGGACCAGGAGGTACGCCAGTGAACCGCGACGGCTCGGGCCTGAAACGCCTGTTCGCCCACCAGTACATGTGGGGGGTGATCGCGATCATCCTGCTGCTGGCCATCAACGTGGCCAAGGACCCGACGTACCTGGCGATCACCTACAACGCAGCCAATGGCAACCTGGTGGGCAACGTCATCGACATCCTGCGTGCCGCTGCGCCGATCATGATGATCGCCGTCGGCATGTGCCTGGTGATCGCAACCAGCGGCATCGACCTGTCCGTCGGCTCCGTCATGGTGGTGGCGGGCGCCACCGCCATGGAGTTCCTCTCCGGGGCGCCGGATGGCGTGGCGTCAGCTGCAGTGGCACTGGTGATGGCGCTGGGCCTGGCCTTGGCGCTGGGGTTGTTCAACGGCTTCCTCGTGGCCGTCGTGGGCTTGCAGCCCTTCATCAGCACGCTGGTGATGATGATGGCCGGGCGCGGCATCGCGAAGGTCATCACCGGTGGCCAGAACACCGCAGCGGTCAACGGCTCGTTTCGGTGGATCGCCAACGGCTATGTGCTCGGCCTGCCGGTGGTGTTCCTGATCGCCCTGGCCATCGTGGTGGCCGTGGGGCTCCTGGTGCGGCGCAGCGCCCTGGGCCTGATGATCGAGGCCATCGGCATGGATCCCAAGGCGGCCCGCCTCGCCGGGGTGAACCGGCGGGGCCTGTTGCTGTGGGTCTACTCGCTCAGCGGCCTGCTCGCGGGCGTGGCCGGCGTGTTCGCCACGGCATCGGTGATGACGGTGGACGTCTCGCGCACCGGCTACCAGCTGGAGATGGACGCCATCCTCGCGGTCGTCATCGGCGGTACCTCCCTGGCGGGCGGGAAATTCAACATCGCCGGCGCCACCGTCGGCGCCCTGCTGATCGCGGTGCTCGACAAGACCGTCGTGTTCCTCGGTGTCTCCTCGTCGGCCACGCCGGCGTTCAAGGCCATCGTCATCGTGATCCTGTGCCTGCTCCAATCCGAACGGGTCAGACGGATGTTCCGCACCCGAGCGCCGCGGGTCCCCGCACTGGACGAGAAGGAGGTGCTCGCGGCATGAGCACGACGCTGGAGAGACGCACCACCCCCATGAAGAGCCGTGAGTGGCTGGGGCTCCGGATCGACCTGCTGCCCACCGTGGCGGCCGTGGCCATCTTCCTCGCCATGGTCCTCTACGGCCAATTCACCTATGGCGGCATCCTCCGGATGAACACCATCTCCAACCTGTTCATCAACAACTCGCACCTGATCATCATCGCGGTCGGGATGACGTTCGTGATCCTGACCGGAGGCATCGACCTGTCGGTGGGCGCGGTCATCGCCTTCAGCAGCGTGGCCGGGGTGATGCTGATGAACACCGGGATCAACGGGTGGCTGGTGATCCTGCTCATGATCGGCATCGGCGCCCTGTTCGGGCTGGGCTCGGGCGTCCTCGTGCAGTACTTCGACGTCCAGCCCTTCATCGCCACGCTGGCGATGATGTTCCTCGCCCGCGGGCTGGCGTCGATTCTCAGCACCGTCCCGGAACGCCTCGCCGACGATGCCCCCATCCGGTTGTTGGCCACGCAGTTCAAGATCATCGACGGGCCCCGCGTCAACGACCTGGTCATCACCCCGGGCGTCATGATCGCCATCGTCGTGGTGGCGGCCGCCTGGTTCGTCCTGCACCGCACCCGCACGGGGCGCACCGTCTATGCCATCGGCGGCTCCGAGCAGTCGGCGGAACTGATGGGTCTGCCCGTGCACCGCACCAAGATGTTCGTCTACATCTTCAGTGGCGCCATGGCCGGCGTCGCGGCCGTCGTCTACACCGCCCGGCTGGGAATCGCGCAGAACATCACCGGTATCGGCTGGGAACTGGACGCCATCGCGGCCACCGTCATCGGCGGCACCCTGCTGACGGG
>CAZPSO010000112.1:5636-8576 GCA_964588895.1 uncultured Tessaracoccus sp. | reverse complement strand
GGTCGGTGAGCGCGACGGTGGCCGGCTTGAGCTCGTAGCGGCCCCAGCGCTCGGGCTCGAATGCCATGACCACACCGTCCTCTCCTGGGACGTCCAGCATGGTGCCCGCGCCCGGGTCCCACCCGCCGGATTCCACCTGCCCCCACTGGACCGCCGCCAGGAATCGGGCGGGCTCGGCGGCGACTGCCACGGCCACGGCGTCCCCCTCGGGCACCACCACGGTGCGGGGGCTGGCGTGGACTTCGCCGTCGGCGTCCGGGCGGGTCAAGAGGGCCCAGCCGACGTGCACCGCGAATGGCACCGCCAGCACCAGCAGGTCCACCCGGCCCACGCTCACCGCCACCACACCCAGCACCAGCGCGACCGCAAAGGAACGCACCAGCGTGGACGTGGGCCGGAACTGCATCAGGGCCGGCCCTGCGGAGCGTCGGGGACGGGGACGGTGGCGACGGCGGCGTCGATGATGCTGCTGGAGGCGACGTCGTTGAGCCACAGCTCGGGTCGCACCACCACCCGGTGCGCCAGCGCGGGCACCGCAAGCCGTTTGATGTCCTCCGGCACGACGAAGTCGCGGCCCTCGATCAACGCCATCGCCCGCGAGCACACCAGCAACGCCAGCGACCCGCGCGGCGAGGCCCCCACCAGCGTGTCCTGGTGGGTGCGGGTGGCCTGCACCAGCTGGATGGCGTAGCGGCCGACGGACTCGGCCACGTGGACCTCCTCGACGGCGCGCTGCAGGGCGAGCACGCCGTCGGCGTCCGTGACGGCCTGGACGCTCTGGTCCTCGGTCTTGCGCGCCATGCGCCGCGACAAGACCTCCCACTCCTCGTCGTCAGTGGGGTAACCGAACGACAGGCGCAGCAGGAACCGGTCCAGCTGCGCTTCCGGCAGTGGGTAGGTGCCCTCGTGCTCGATGGGGTTGGCGGTGGCCAGCACGTGGAACGGCTGGGGCAGCGGGAAGGTGCGGCCCTCGACGGTGACCTGGTGTTCCTGCATGGCCTCCAGCAGCGCCGACTGCGTCTTGGGCGGGGTGCGGTTGATCTCGTCGGCCAGCAGCAGACCCGTGAAGATGGGGCCCTCCCGGAACGCGAACTCGCCGGCCTTCTGCTCGTAGATCCAGGAACCGGTCAGGTCGGCGGGCAGCAGGTCCGGGGTGAACTGGGCGCGGGTGAACTGCAGACCCAGCGCCTGCGCCAGCGACCGCGCCGCCAGCGTCTTGCCCAGCCCGGGCAGGTCCTCCAGCAGGACGTGACCTCCGGCGAGCACCCCGGCCAGCACGTAGGACATCTGTTCGCGCTTGCCCACCAGGGCCTGGTCGACGGCGTCGAGGATCCTGGCGGCGGTATCGCTGGCTTGCTCGGTGGTGATGGTCACAGTTGGTCGATCTCCTTGAGGTGGGCGTGCAGGGCACGTCGGGTCAACGGTTGGGGGCGGCCGTCGTGGGCGGCCTGGAGGTAGGCGCGCAGGTTCGGGCTGAGCCGGCGGGGATCCTCGCCGTCAAGGCGCTGCTGCACCAGGTCGTCGAGCAGGTGGGCGGTGGTGCCCGCCTCGAACGCGGCGCCGGGCTGGACGCGGACGAACATGTTGGCCACGCGACGGGTGGCGACGTCGGCGGTGAAGCGGGCGGAGTGGGCCGGTGGGTGGGGCTCCTGGAACTCCGGCCTGGGGGCCAGGGGCTCGAAGGTGGACCCCAGCCAGGTGAAGGTGCCCACCACCAGGGCGACGAGTACCGCGGGCAGGGGCGCCACCGCCAGGCTGGCCAAGCGGGCAGCCGCCACCACTGCGGCGGCGACACCGGCGGCGATGGCAAGGCGCACGGCCAGGTTGCCCCAGGGGTTCTCAGGCATCGTCACCCACCGTCAGCGAAGCCGCGACGGATTCCAGGGCTGCGACGGCCCGCTCGCGGTCCGCCTCGCCCATCTGGTGGGTGGAGAACAGCGCACGCCGATACAGGGAGGCCAGCTCGGCCAGGGCCACCTCGTCGACGACGGCCCGGCCGAGGATTGCGACGGTGAACTCCTGCGCCGTCTGGGTGGGGCGGCGCTCCACCCCGCTGTCGGCGGCGATGTCCTCCAGCCGCCGCCAGCAGGCCACCACGGCGTCGTCCACGGCCATCCCGGAGCGAAGGGCGCTGATGGCGTCCTCCAGCGAGGTGGCCACCTCCTCCTCCACGCCGTCGGGGAGCACCACCCCCTGGCCCGCTTCCCCGGCCTTCTTGAACTCGGGCTTCTCCAATGATCTGAACACCCGCAGGAGGAACCACCCGGCCACCACGACGGCCGCGGCGATGGCCAGGGCCTGCAGCAACTCCCCCACCCAGGAGGGCATCACCCACGACGGCTCGAAGTCCTCGAACGGGTTGCCCGGGGGCAGGGTCTCCACCTCCACCATCGGGGGTGGTGGGGCGGTGACGGGGGGCGGGGGCGGCTGGGGAATCACTTCCACCACCGGCCCCCACGAGCTGGTGGCGCCCAGTGCGGCCAGGACCAGGACCACCGCCACCGCGGCGGCGATCACGGCGAGACGGCGAAGCACCGGTTCGTCCCGCCCTGGAAAACGCATGCCCTCGAGTCTAGGGCGCTGACGGGCCGATGGCAGAATGACTCCCATGAACCAACAGCCCGATCCCCACGAGACCGACGACAACGTCGACCAGCCCCCCGTCCCCGCCGATTCGGGGACGGATCAGGTGGCCAAGACCCGCAAGTATCTGTGGGTGATCGGGGCCGGGCTGGGGATCTACCTCATCGGAAGCGGCCTGCTGGAGATGCTGACCAGCACCAACTGAGAACCTCGGCAAGGAGGGCAAGGCCCGGCGCGGGCCCATGCTCGTCAGGCCCGACGACTGACCTGCTCCAACAGCTGGGGCATCCGGTCCTGGCCGCCCACGGGGCCCACCATCACGTGGGGGCGGATGGAACGGTCCCGCAGCGCCACCTG
>CAZPSO010000112.1:2152-5536 GCA_964588895.1 uncultured Tessaracoccus sp. | reverse complement strand
TGGCGCAACAGGCGCCACAGGCAGACGATGTCGACGGTGCCGCAGTGGTTGGCCACCACCAGCAGTGGCCCGCCGGCAGGGACGTGCTCCGCGCCCCGGATGGTGA
Source organism: uncultured Tessaracoccus sp. (assembly GCA_964588895.1). Lineage (GTDB taxonomy): Bacteria > Actinomycetota > Actinomycetes > Propionibacteriales > Propionibacteriaceae > Arachnia. The sequence continues at coordinate 5,430 of CAZPSO010000112.1, read as the reverse complement.
CGGGGCCGGAGAACCGCGGGAGCAGGTACTCGGCCGCGGCGCCGAAGCCGTGGCTGCCGATCAGCCGGTCCATCTGCAGCACCTCGCCGGCGAAGCGGCGCGCGAGGAACCCCAGCGGCGGCACCAGGACGCGCCGCAGCGCCGGGTGGCTGATTCCCAGGCCCTCCACCAGGTCGTCGAGGGCGCTGTCGTGGAGTGCGGCTACCGACGGGTCCCCGGACATGGCTCCGAGTCTAGGCCCGGCGCCCCCCTGGAGCCCTAGGCTGGGCGACATGCAGACGCGGGCGTACTGGACCACCGGTGTCCGGCAGGGGGAGATCCGGACGCTGGAGATTGCCCCGCCCGGGCCCGATGAGGTGCAGGTGCGCACCCTGTTCAGCGGCATCAGCCGTGGCACGGAACTGCTGGTGCACCGTCACCAGGTGCCCGACGAGGTGGCCGCGGTGATGCGTGCCCCGCACCAGGAGGGCAGCCTCCCCGGGCCAGTCAAGTACGGCTACCTCAACGTCGGCATGGTGGAGGCCGGCCCACCGGAGCTGGTGGGGCGCACGGTGTTCACCCTGTTCCCCCACCAGGAACGCTTCGTGGTGCCCGCCGCCGACGTGACCGTACTCCCCGACGGCGTCCCCGCCCGCCGCGCGGTGCTGGCCGGCACCGTCGAGACCGCTGTCAACGCCATCTGGGACGCCGCCCCCACCATGGGCGACAAGGTGTCGGTGGTGGGTGCCGGGATGGTGGGGCTCAGCGTGGCGCTGTTGCTGCGCCGCTTCCCGCTGGAGCGGCTGGAAGTGATCGACGTCGACGGCTCCCGAGCGGAGATGGTCCAAAGCCTCGGACTGGATTTCCGCAGTCCGGACCACGCGGGCGGGCAGTGCGACGTGGTGGTGCATGCGTCGGCCAGCGAGGCAGGTTTGGCCACGGGGCTACGGCTGCTGGCGGTGGAGGGGGCGCTGGTGGAGATGTCCTGGTTCGGCACCGCCTCGCCGCGGGTGCCGCTGGGGCTCGACTTCCACGCCAAGCGCCTCAGCATCCGCGCCAGCCAGGTCAGCCGCATCTCACCGACGCGCCCCACCCGCTCGTTCGCCGACCGGATGCAGGTGGCGCTGCGGGAGTTGCGCGCCCCGGCCTTCGACGCGCTGATCGCGCCCGCCGTCGGCTTCGACGACCTCCCCGGCGCCATGGCCGCCCTCGACGCGGGACGCGGCACCCCCTTTTGCCAACTGATCGCCTACCCATGGAAGTGACATGTTCGAACTGACCGTCAGGGACCACATCATGATCGCCCACAGCCTGGACGACGAGTTCTTCGGGCCGGCCCGGGCGCTGCACGGGGCCACGCTGGTGGCGGAGGTGACCTGGCAGCGCGACCAATTGGACGCCCACGGCGTCGTCCTGGACATTGGGGACGCCTCCAGCCACCTGGAGGCCGTGCTGTCCGACCTCAACTACCGCAACCTGGACGAACACCCCGCCTTCGAGGGTCGGCTGAGCACCACGGAAGTCATCGCCCAGCACATCGCCCTGGCGCTGGTGGAGCGGATGGACCTGGCGGACTTCGTCGGCATCCGCGTCACCCTGCGCGAACACCCCGACGCGTGGGCCACCTACCACCACCGCCTCACATGAGCCTGAGGTTCGTCCTCCCCGAAGCCTCAGCCCCCTCCGGCGGCCACATCTACAACGCCGCCATCATCCGCCACTGGCCCAGCACGCCCCCTCAGCCACACGTGGTGCCCGGGCCCTGGCCCGACGGCGACCAGGCCTCTCGCGCCGCGCTGGCCGAGGCACTGCGTGCCCCCCGGGTGCTGCTGGACGGGCTGGTGGGCGCCGCGCACCCGGACCTGGTGGAGCAAGCCGTGGCCGACGGGGCGTGGGTGGCGCTGCTGATCCACCTGCCGCTGTCCGACGAGGGCGGCCTGGACTCCGCGCAGCGTGAGCGTTTTGCCGGGTTGGAGCGGCGCAGTGCCCTGGCCGCCTCCCGCGTGGTGGCCACCAGCCACACCGCCGCCGCCGACCTCCGCCGACGCTACGGCTGCGACGTGGTGGCCGTGCCGCCGGGCGTGGACCCCGCACCGATCTCGGCCGGGGAGCAACCGCCGCACCTGGTGGCCATCGGGTCGGTGGGACCGCGCAAGAACCACCTGGCCTTCGCCGAGGCCCTGCGGGCCTGCGACGACCTGGACTGGCGCGCCACCCTGGCCGGACCCGTCGTCGACGCCGACTACGCGGCGCGGCTCGACGCCGCCCTCCCCGCGCGCGCCTCCCGGCTGGGTGCGCTGGAGGCTGCGGAGACCTCGGAACTGTTCGCCTCCGCCGACCTGCTGGTCCACCCCGCCACCTCGGAAACCTGGGGCATGGTGGTCACCGAGGCACTCGCCCACGGGGTCCCCGCGCTGGTCAGCCGCGGCACGGGCGCCGTCGAGGCCCTTTCCAGCGGCACCTCCGACGGCGCCGCCCTGCCCGGCGCCGTGGTGGATCCCGAGGACTGGAGCGCCACCCTGCGAGCCTTCCTGACCGACGCCGACCTGCGGCAGCGCTGGCGCGAGGCGGCGCTGGCTGCCCGGGACAACGCGCGGGGATGGGGGCAGGTGGCGGCCGAGTTGGCGGCAGTCGTCGGCGAGACGGGCGGCCTGTCACCCGGGGAGCGCATCCAGGCCGACTGGCTGGCGCTGCGCCGGGAGGCCGACCGGGAGGCCCGCGAAGGGTCCCGGCACCTGGTGGAGGCCTGCGCCCGCCATCTGGACGGCGCGGGGACCGTGATCGACGTCGGCTCCGGTACCGGCGCCAACCACCAGTACCTGGCGCCCCTACTGCCGGGCGCGAGCTGGATCTTGCTGGACCACGACGGCGACCTGCTGGAGCGGGCCACGGCCACCGGTGCCCGGCTCGTGGTGGGGGGCATCGACCGGCTGACCGACCTGGTTGCCTCCGCCGAACCACCGGTGCTGGTCACCTGCTCCGCGTTGCTGGACCTCCTGAGCCCCGAGGAACTCGACATGGTGGCCCACGTGCTGGCGGAAAGCGGCGCCGTCGGCTTCTTTGCGCTCAGCGTCGACGGCACCGCCAGCTTCCAGCCTCCCCTGCCGGACGACGACCTGGTCATCGACGCGTTCAACCAGCACCAGCAACGCCGCGACCGCCCCGGACCGGACGCCGTCCGCCACCTGACGGAGGTGGCCCGCGGAATGGGGCTGGACGTGGAGACGGTGCCCACACCCTGGGTACTGGCGCCCTCCGACCTGACCCGTCGTCTGCTGACGGAACGGGCTGAGGCCGCC
>CAZPSO010000112.1:0-2052 GCA_964588895.1 uncultured Tessaracoccus sp. | reverse complement strand
CTAGACCGCCTTCAGGCTGGCTCGATTGAGCTGGCTGAGTGTCTCGTTGACGTCGGAGTATGTGGCGCTCACCTCTGTGATGCCGAAACCGGCGAGCCGTTCGGTGTGCATCGCGACGTAGGCCTCAGCCTGCTCGCGGGTTTCAAAGAGGTAGATGCCGCCGGAGAGGCCGGCTGCCTGGTCTTCGATCCAGACCTTCCAGATGAAGCCCGGCTCTTCATTGATCGACTCAGCAAGTCCTTTGAACGCCTGGGCCATCTCCGTCCCCCACGGCCCCTGCATGGGGAAGTTCACCTGCACCAATACAGCCATCCCTGACCTCCACTCGTGGTGGATGGTCACGCTACGCCCCGCCAGTGGCGATGCACAAGCCCCCCAACTACTACGTGGTTCGCCTGGCCTGCCCGCTGACCCAGTGGGCGTCACGGGTGGGACAGTGGCAAACTCCTCGCCTGCTGAAGGACCTTGATTCTGCCGGAAGGATCTAGTGTCCTGCGCCTTTAATTCGTTTGAGAAGTCGGCTGAGTGATTCAAGGATCTCTTCGGCGGTCTTGGTCCAGATGAAGGGTTTGGGATCCTCGTTCCAGGCCTTGACCCACTCCCGGAGGTCCTTCTCCAGCGCTTGGACACTGCGGTGGTCGCTGCGTTGGAGCAGATCACGGGTGACTTCGGCAAACAGCCGTTCGACCTGGTTGATCCATGACGAATATGTCGGGGTGAAGTGCATGTGGAACCGGGGATGCTTCTCCAGCCAGGCGTTGATGGTGGGATGCTTGTGCGTGCTGTAGTTGTCGCAGATGACGTGCACTTCGAGATCCTGGGGGACCTGGGTGTCGATCTTGGTCAGGAACTTCTTGAACTCGGTGGCCCGGTGGCGGCGGTGGGTGGAGGCGATCACGGCGACGTTGAGCGCGGCGAACAGGCTGGTGGTGCCGTGTCGCAGATAGTCATGGGTGCGTTTCTCGGGCATCCCGGGCATCATCGGGAACGCTGGCTGGGACCGGGCCAGGGCCTGGACCTGGGACTTCTCATCCACCGACAACACCACCGCCGATTCCGGCGGGTCGAGATAGAGACCGACGATGTCGTAGACCTTCTCCACGAACAACGGGTCGTTGGAGAGCTTGAACCCATCGGTGACGTGGGGTTTGAGTCCGAAGGCCTTCCAGATCCTGCCGATGGTGGACTTCGACAACCCGGTGCGCTGGGCCATCTTCGCCCGCGACCAATGGGTGGCGTTCTTCGGGGTCTCTTCCAGGGTCGCCACGACCACGTCTTCGACCTGGTCGGTGCTCACCGACGGCGGGCGACCCGGCCGAGCCTCGTCGCTCAGCCCGTCAAGGCGGTCCTCGATGAACCGCGCCCGCCATTTGCCCACCGTCGCCGCCGCGCACCCCAACTCCGCCGCCACCGTCTTGTTGTCCCGGCCTTCCGCGCAACCCAACACGATCCTCGAGCGCAACGCCAACGCCTGCGACGATTTCCGTCTCCTCGACCAGCGCACCAACTGGGCACGCTCTTCCACACTCAGCAGCAATTCGGCCTTGGGGCGCCCAGAACGAGTCATACTCCATCCTACAACTTATACCCCGAACTTGTGGCGCAGGACACTAGGCGCAGCCTGGCCAGAGCAGGTGAATCCGGCGGGAGAGGGCGTGGTGGGGGAAGATAGTCTGATGTCATGCCACGTCCCAACCCCTTCGAATACGTCGTGCGCGGTGAGGATGTCCTCATCAAGCATCACGGGCGTCCCGCCACCACGCTGCGGGGTCGGCGGGCCGCTGAGTTCCTTGACGATGTCGAGCGCGACGAACCGCAGGAGCTCATGGCCCGCCTCACCGGAAACTACCGCCGGGGCAACGAGCGACTGGCCAGTCGACACCCCCGCAATCGACGAAAGTAGATCCTGGATCAAGCCTGCCGTCCACCCGAGGCCTGCGGGTGCGGGTGCGGGTGCGCGTCTGAAGAGCCTGCGCCGCTTGCTGGCGCAAGAATGCATTGGCCGGGATTGACTTGTGGTGGACTGCTGACATGGCCAGTGCCCTTACCCTG
>CAZPSO010000111.1:0-8594 GCA_964588895.1 uncultured Tessaracoccus sp. | reverse complement strand
TCGACGCCATCCAGAAGGCCAAGAAGTCCTCGGTGCCCAACGACAACATCGACCGGGCCGTCAAGCGTGGGTCCGGCGCAGAGTCCGGCGCCACCGATTACGAGACCATCATGTACGAGGCCTACGGACCGGACGGCGTCGCCATCCTGATCGAGTGCCTCACCGACAACCGCAACCGGTCGGCTTCCGAGGTGAGGGTGGCCGTGACGCGCAACGGCGGCACCATGGCGGACGTCGGATCGGTGGCGCGCATGTTCGCCCGCAAGGGCGTGGTGGCCGTCCCCAAGGAGCAGGACGGCACCTCCGTGAGCGAGGACGCGGTCCTCGAAGCCGCCCTGGACGCCGGCCTGGAGGACGTGGCCGACGGTGGTGACGTCTGGGAGGCCCAGAGTGAACCCAACGACGTGGTGGAGGTCCGCAGGGCCATCGAGGCCGCGGGCCTGGACTACGACTCCTCGGAGGTCCAGTTCGTGCCGAGCTTCGAGCAGGTCATCGACTCGGTGGATCCTGCACGGACGCTGTTCAGGATCGTCGATGCCCTCGAGGAGTCCGACGACGTCCAGAACGTCTACAGCAATGTGGACCTGACCCCGGAAGTCGCGGAACAACTCGAGGAAGAAGAGTAGCGGCCCGACCCATGCGCGTTCTCGGCATCGATCCCGGACTCACACGCTGCGGCATCGGAATCGTCGACGGCAGCGTGGGCAGGCCACCGACCCTGGTGGCGGTGGGCGTGGTGCGCACCGACGCGGCGCTGGACATCGCCAGCCGGTTGCTGAGACTGGAGGAGGGGCTCACCGAGTGGTTCGACGAGTACGCGCCGGAAGCCCTGGCCATCGAGCGGGTCTTCGCCCAGCACAACCTGGGCAGCGTGATCGACACGGCGCAGGCCGCCGGGGTGTCGGCGTTGGTGGGAGCCCGCCGCGGCCTTCCCGTCACCTTCCACACCCCCAGCGAGGTGAAGGCTGCGGTGACGGGCTCCGGCCGTGCCGACAAGGCCCAGGTCAGCGCCATGGTCACGCGAATCCTCAAGCTGGGCACGCCTCCCAGACCCGCGGACGCCGCCGATGCCCTCGCGCTGGCGATCTGCCACTGCTGGCGGGGCGCCAACGCTTCGAACTGGGCGCAGCTGGCGCAGAACAGGAGATCTCGATGATCGTTCAACTGACGGGCACGGTGGTGCGGGCGGGAGCCACGGACTTCGTCATCGACTGTGGCGGCGTGGGCTATGGCGCCCACACCACCCCGGCCACCGCCGCAGCATTGCGGGTGGGGCAGGAGACCCTGGTGCACACCTCCATGGTGGTGCGCGAGGACTCACAGAGCCTCTACGGCTTCTCCACGCCCGAGGAGCGCGACGCCTTCGAGCTGGTGCAAAGCGCATCGGGCGTCGGTCCCAGGCTCGCGGTGGCCATCGTCTCCGTCCTGCCGGTCGCCGACCTCAAGCAGGCGATCTCCTCCGAGGACCTCGCCCGTTTGTGCACCGTCCCGGGCATCGGCCGCAAGTCCGCGCAGAAGCTGGTGATCGAACTCAAGGACAAGGTGCTCGCCCTGGGCGACGGCAAGCCCACGCAAACCGCGACGGCCACGTCCACCGAGAGGTGGCGGGAACAGGTATCGCAAGGGCTGCAGTCACTGGGGTGGTCCGCGCGCGACGCGGCCAACGCCTGCGACAACGTCGCGGATCTCGTGGAATCCACCCCGGAAATCTCCATCGGTGAACTGATGCGAGCCGCCCTCGGGTCCCTGGCGAAGAAGCGTTGATGGAACACGTGGAGACAGACCCGGGCCCCGTCCCGGAGGAACGCGACTTCGAGGCCGCCCTGCGCCCCAAACAGCTCGCCGACTTCCACGGTCAGGACCGGGTGCGGGATCAGTTGGCCCTGGTGCTGGAGGCGGCCCGCCACAGGGGTACCAGCCCCGACCACGTCCTGCTCTCCGGTCCACCGGGCCTCGGCAAGACCACACTTGCCATGATCATCGCCGGTGAACTGGGTGCCAACCTGCGGATCTCCTCCGGTCCGGCCATCACCCACGCGGGCGACCTCGCCTCCATCCTCTCGGGGCTGGACGAGGGCGAGGTGTTGTTCCTCGACGAGATCCACCGTCTCGCCCGCCCCGCGGAGGAAATGCTCTACCTGGCCATGGAGGACTTCCGCGTCGACGTCGTGATCGGCAAGGGACCCGGCGCCACGGCCATCCCGATCGAGCTGGCACCGTTCACGCTGGTGGGCGCCACCACCCGTGCGGGCCTGCTGCCGGGACCACTGCGGGACCGGTTCGGTTTCACGGCCCAGCTCGACTTCTACGAGGCCGACGCCCTGGCCAGGATCGTGCGCACCTCCGCCGTGAAACTGGATGTCCGCATCGAGGCCATCGCCGCCGACGAGATCGCCGGCCGCTCCCGCGGGACCCCCCGCATCGCCAACCGCCTGCTGCGGCGGGTGCGCGACTACGCGCAGGTGGGCGGGCACCACGTGGTCAGCCTGGACGTGGCCCGCGCCGCGCTCGAACTCTACGAGGTGGATGCACTGGGGCTCGACAGGCTCGACCGGGGAGTCCTGAATTCCTTGTGCAAGCTGTTTCGGGGAGGGCCCGTCGGCCTGTCCACGCTCGCCCTCAGCGTGGGCGAAGAACCGGAAACGGTCTCGGAGGTGGCAGAGCCCTTCCTGATCCGCGAAGGCCTCATGATGCGCACGCCCCGTGGTCGCATCGCCACCACGGCAGGCTGGCGACACCTCGGACTCCAACCCCCCGAGGGCAGCGACCCCTCACTCTTCTGACCCGCCGGCCGGCCGACCAGGCATGGCCGAATGCGACCTGTGCGTCAGCGTCAGCTATTCTGAGCGCTGGAATCCACACGATAACCCGGAAGGCTCCTGATGGAACTCGTATTCATGCTGGTCGCAATGTTCGCGATCTTCTACTTCCTGCTGGTCCGCCCACAGAAGAAGCGCCAGCAACAGCACCAGGCCGCTGTGGACGCGCTGCAGCCGGGCAATCGCGTGATCCTGACGTCCGGCTTCTTCGCCACCATCAGCCACATGGGTGAGCGCCAGGCGATCGTCGAACTGGCCCCGGGTGTTGAGATCACCGTCCTCAAGGCCAACATCGCGCGCGCAGCCGAGGCCGACGAGGAGGAGTTCGAGCTCACCGACGACGACGCCGGCCTGGAGGTCTTCGACGAGACCGTCGTGTCCGAGGAGGAACCCGAGCAGACCTTCGATCCCCGGCCCGAGACCAACTGAGGCTCCCGTCAACAACAAGAATTGAGTCCAGGTGGCAACCAACTCCGACAGACGGCGCCCTGCGCTGGGTCTGGTGATGTTCCTGCTGGTCATCGCGCTGATGTTCGGCATCATGGCGGCGACGAAGTCGTGGAGTCCGCGGCTCGGGCTGGACCTGCAGGGCGGCATGACGATCACGCTGACCGCCACCAACCAGCAGGTGGCTCCCGAGTCGCTCGAGACGGCCGCGGGGATCATCCAGCAACGCGTCGACAGCCTCGGCGTGGGCGAGGCGTCGGTGACCACCTCGGGTGACCGCTACATCATCGTCTCCGCACCCAACGTGCAGCGCGATGACCTCGTCGAATTGGTGGGCTCCACCGCGCAGCTGACGTTCCGGCAGGTCCTCGAGATGGACATGGGGACCGGCACCCCGGTGGGGGAGCAGGACGAGGAGGGCCCCGGCCTGCCCACCGCGCCTCCCGACCCCGGGCAGGGCACCGAGGATGACGAGGGTGTGCTCCTCGACATCCAGGAAACCCTGGCCTACCAGCCAACCCAGGAGGAACAGGACCGGTTTGCCGAGTTCGGGTGCGGTGACGAGGCCCCCGACGCCCTGGATCGCGCCACATGGGCCTGCTCGTCGGACGGGTTGACGAAGTTCTTCCTCGGACCCGTCGCGATGGAGGGCGAGATGGTCACCAACGCCACCGCCGGCATCCCACAGGGTTCGCTCACATTCGCGGTCAGTCTGGAGTTCAACCAGGAGGGCGCCTCCCGGTTGGCCGACTTCACCGGGGCATTGGTGAGCAACCCCGAGCCCCGCAACCAGTTCGCCGTGGTGCTTGACGGTGTGGTGGAGTCCAACGCCCGTGCCACGGAACGCATCCCCGGAGGACAGGCACAGATCACCGGCGACTTCACGCAACCCCAGGCCCAACAACTGGCCAATGTGCTCCAGTTCGGAGCACTCCCGCTCTCCTTCGAAACCTCACAGGTGGAGACCGTCTCCCCAACCCTGGGGGGCGAGCAGCTGCGCATGGGCCTGATCGCCGGCATCGTCGGTCTCGCCCTGGTGGTGGTGTACGCGTTCGTCTACTACCGCGCCCTGGGTGTCATGATCCTCGGTTCCCTGGTGGTGGCCGCCGCCACCACCTACGCGGCCATGGTGTTGCTCGGCGACGCGGTGGGCTTCACGCTCAACCTCCCGGCCATCGCCGGCGCCGTTGTCTCCATCGGAATGACCGCCGACTCCTTCATCATCTACTTCGAACGCATCCGTGACGAGGTCCGGGACGGGCGATCCCTGCGCTCGGCGTTGACCACCGGCTGGCACAAGGCCCGGGGCACCATCGTGGTGGCCGACCTAGTCAGCCTCCTGTCCGCCACCGTCCTGTTCTTCCTGGCTGCCGGATCGGTGCAGGGCTTCGCCTTCATGCTGGGCCTGACCACCGTGATCGACCTCATCGTCGTCTTCTTCTTCACGGTCCCCGTCATGCACCTCCTGGGGCGCAGCAAGTTCTTCCGGAGCGGGCACAAGTTCTCAGGCCTCGACGCGGCTCGCCTGGGCGCGACGGAGGACTCGATGATGGGCAGGCGCACTCGCCGACCCAAGGCATCCAAGCACGAGGCGGAGGTGGCCTGATGGCGGCCAACACAACCAGCCTCTCCCACCGGCTCTACACCGGCGAGAGGTCCTTCAACTTCATCGGCAACCGTCGGCGCTGGTACGTGCTGTCAGGCATCTTGGTGCTGCTGTGCTTCGTGGCGATCCTCGGCCGCGGCCTGACCCTAGGCATCGAGTTCAGTGGCGGCACGGATTTCCAGGCTCCCATGACCATCCAGGACGGCACCCTGGACGACGTCCGCGCCGAGCTGCAAGCCTCCGGGGTCGATGACCTCGAGCCACAGGTCTTCTCGCTCGGTGACACGACCCTGCGCGTCCAGACCCGGGCCCTCAGCACCGAGGAAACCTCGCAGGTGCGGGCCCTGGTGGCGGACATCGCCGGCGTCGACGTCGAGTCCGTGACCTATTCCGCGATCGGCCCCTCGTGGGGGGCCCAGGTCTCGCAACAGGCACTCATCGCGCTGATCGTCTTCGTGGTGCTGGTGATGCTCCTGATCTGGGCGTGGTTCCGTGACTGGCGGATGTCACTGGCAGCCATCATCCCGCTGGCACACGACCTGATACTCACCATCGGCATCTACGCCGCCATCGGGTTCACGGTCACACCGGCCACCATGATCGGCGTGCTCACCATCCTCAGCTACTCCCTCTACGACACGGTGGTGGTCTTCGACCAGGTGCGGCGCAACACCGCCGACCTGGACTCGGCGAGGCTGCTGTACGGGGAGCTGGTCAACCGCTCCACCAACCAGGTCCTGATCCGCTCCTTGAACACCACCGTCATCGGCATCCTGCCCGTCGGGGCGCTGCTGGCTGCGGGCACGATGCTGGGCACCGGTCCACTGGGGGACCTCGGCCTGGCGATGTTCGTCGGCATGCTGGCGGGCGCGTACTCGTCGATCTTCGTGGCCGCCCCCCTCCTGGTGGAGTTCAACAAGAACAACCCGCGGATCAAGGAGCACGACGATCTCATCCGGGAACGCCGCGAGGCCAAGGAGCGCAGGGCAGCCGAGGCCGCCGAGCTCGCCGCCGCTGCTGTGGCTGGGGGCGAGGCCGCCGGGCAGGAACCGGTGAACCCGGCGGTGCGCAACCAGGACACCCGGAGGCGCACCACGCGCGCCGAACGGAAACGCCGGTGAGCACCCACCTGGAGCTGATCTCCTCGTTGATCCGTGACGTGCCCGACTTCCCGGGGCCCGGCGTGGTGTTCAAGGACATCATGCCCCTGTTGCGCTCGCACGAGGGCTTCACCGTCGCCATCGACGCGATGCTGGAGCAATCGCCGCACGACGTCGACGTGGTGGTGGGCATGGAGGCCCGGGGTTTCCTCTTCGCCGCTCCGATCGCCTTGAGGCTGGGGGCCGGACTCGTGCCCGTGCGCAAGCCGGGCAAGCTCCCGGGCGACGTCATCACCGAGTCCTACGCACTGGAGTATGGCAACAACACCCTCGCGGTGCCCCAGGATGCCGTGCTCCCCGGGCAACGTGTCCTGGTGGTCGACGATGTCCTGGCCACCGGCGGGACCGTCGGGGCCACGGCGGCCCTGCTGAAGCGGCTGGGCGCCGACCTGGTGCATGTCAGCGTGCTGCTCGAGCTGGATTTCCTGGGTGGGCGTGACGCGTTGGCCTCCCAGGGCGTGGACCGCTGCAGCGCAGTGCTGACCACCTGAATGCCATGGCCAGGCTGACCTCGTCACAGTCGGGTGCCCGAGCCGTCCTGGTCAGCATGCCGAGGCGCGAGATGCGCCCCCTGAGGGAACTCGCCCGACGGGGCCTGATGGCCATGGGCCTGCTGCTGGCCATGACCCTGCTGGTCTACCTGGACGGTGACGCCTACGTCGACCAGACGGGCAACCCGGGCGTCACGTTCATCGACGCCCTCTACTACGCCACGGTCACCATGACCACCACCGGTTACGGCGACATCGTGCCGGTCACGCAGCACGCCCGCCTGATCAACGCCCTGGTCGCCACGCCCCTGCGCGTGATGTTCCTGATTCTGCTGGTGGGCACCACGATCGAGGTCCTGGCCAACCAGGGCAGCCGCACCATCCGTGACATGAGGTGGAGGAGAACCATGCGCAACCACGTCGTCGTGATCGGCTACGGCACCAAGGGCCGCAGCGCCGTCGAAACACTGCTGCGCGGTGGCGAATCGGCCGAGAAGATCCTGGTGATCGACGAGTCCTCGGTGGCGGTGGGGGAAGCCAACGCAAATGGGCTGGCCGCGTTCCACGGCGACGCCACCCGCCGCGAGTTGCTGCGTCGCGCCGAGATCTCCAAGGCCCGCGAGGTCATCATCACCCTGGACCGGGACGATGCGGCCATTCTCGCCACCCTCACCGTCCGCCAGCTCAACCCGTCCGCCCCCATCGTCGTCAGCGTCCGGGAGGGAGCCAACGTCCCCCTGGTCCGGCAGTCCGGAGCCACGTCGGTGATCACCTCGTCGGCCACGGTTGGCCGTCTGATGGGGCTCGCGGCCATGGGCCCGGAGCTGGGTGAACTGCTGCAGGACCTGTTGACCAGCGGAACCGGACTGGAGGTTGCCCAGCGCCAGGCCACCCCCAGCGAGGTGGGAACCGATCCCGCTTCCTTCCGCACGGAGCGGGTGATGGGCATCGTGCGCAACGGGACGCTGCGCCGGTTCTACGACAGCACCGCCGAACGGATCGAGGCCGGCGACACCCTGATCGTGGCGCGTCGCAGCTCCAACCCGATCGAAACGGCGGACGACGACGGATGAGGACTTCGGCAACGGTCTAAACTTCACCCATGGCGGAGCACAACGCGCTCGCCCGGATCACCACCGGGCCGGAGCAGCCGCGCACCAGGATGCGTCAGCGTCTGGCGCGGCTGGGGGCTGTGCGCCCACGCTCGGCTGCGTTGGATCCGCTCTTCAAGGTCATCCGCACCACCCACCCCAAGGCCGATCTGGTGGTCATCGAGCGGGCCTTCGCCATTGCGGAGCAGTACCACCAGGGTCAGACCCGCAAGTCCGGCGATCCCTACATCACGCACCCCTTGGCGGTGGCCACCATCCTGGCCGAACTGGGCATGACCGAACCCGTCATCGTGGCGGCCCTCCTCCACGACACCGTCGAGGACACCGAGTACTCGCTGGAACAACTGCGCGCGGACTTCTCCGACGAGGTGGCGCACATGGTGGACGGCGTCACCAAGCTGGACCGGGTCACCTACGGCGACACCGCCAAGGCCGAGACCATCCGCAAGATGATCATGGCCACCAGCGAAGAGGTGCGAGTTCTCGTCATCAAGCTGGCAGACCGGCTCCACAACATGCGCACGCTGGGCTATCTGAGGCCCGATAAGCGGGTGCGGATCGCTACCGAGACGCTCAACATTTTCGCGCCTTTGGCTCACCGGCTGGGCATGAACACCATCAAGTGGGAGCTCGAGGACCTCTCGTTCGCGACCATCGAGCCCAAGGTCTACACCGAAATCGTCGAGATGGTGGCGCAGCAGGCGCCGGGCCGCGAACGCTATCTCCGAGAAATTATCGCCCAGTTCCAGAAGCTGCTGGCCGAAGCGAAGATCGACGCCACCGTCTACGGCAGGCCGAAGCACTACTACTCGATCTATCAGAAGATGATGGTGCGCGGCCGCGACTTCGAGGACATCTATGACCTCATTGGGCTGCGCGTCCTGGTCTCGGACATCAAGGACTGCTACGCGGTGGTCGGCGTGGCGCACGCAGGGTGGAAGCCCATCCCCGGCCGCTTC
>CAZPSO010000110.1:0-8606 GCA_964588895.1 uncultured Tessaracoccus sp. | reverse complement strand
CGTGGGTACTGGGCCGACATCCTCATCTCGGACACGCTGGTGGAGCGTCGCACCCGCATGGGGGGCGTGCCGGTGTTCTCGTCACAGCGCTCCGAGACCACCGACCTGATCCCGTTCGACACCGACCCGGTCGACCCGGCAGTGCTGGCCCAGCGGCAGGCCCGGTTCGGGGGCGGCGAGCCTTGCACCGTGACCATCGACAACCGTTACGAGCGCAGCGAGCCCACCATCATCTTCGAGTGCCCGGACCTGGAGCCCGTCATCACCAATCTCGAGGGCAACCGCCTCACCATCCGCTCATAGCCGCCCTCCACGGCCACGTACGTGACCCCGCGGAGTGCAACCATGGGACGGCACCGACGACGACACCGAAGGTCAGGCAGATGCAGTTTCCTCAGGCTCTTGGGAGCTGGGTGGCCAGCCCCTCCACCGCCACGTTGGGCGTCCTGCTCACAGCGATCCAGGGCCAGCCCAACTACGTCACCTCGCCCGACTTCTCCGCCGCCACCCGAGCCCTGCGGGCCGGCCGCCACCAGGAGGCGCTGGACGACCTCACGCGCTGGATGCCCGGTGCCTTCCTCAGCCCGTTGGCCCACAGCCTGCTGGAACGCGCCTATGCCGGCCTCGGTCGACCCGCAGACGCCGAACGCGAACGTGATCTGGCACGCGCGTCGCTGGTGCGGGTCCTGACCTCGGGCGACGGGTCGCGCACCCGCCCGTGGGTGGTCCTGCGCATCACCGACGAGTACGACGTGCTTGCCAGCCTCCGGGAACAACACGAAGTCCAGGTGCCCGTCGAGGACGCCGGCCGGCTCCTGGACCGCATCACCACCGTCCAGGGCCACACCTACTGGTTCGAGCTGCTGCGCGGGGGCCGACGCTCGAAGGCGATTTCCGCATGACGGGGCCCGTGAGCACCCGGTGGCAAAGCCCCGAGCGTGACATCACGCTCGAGTTCGTCGAGGGTCGCCTGGTGGACGTGCGCATCGAAACGGGCCTGGTCGACCCTGTCCACAGCCACAGTCTTGAAGAAGCGATGGCAGAGGCCCTCAACGTCGCGCTGGAGCGTCACACGAGAGAGCACCTGGAACGACTGCGGGCGCCCGACGACGACGTCCGTGCCCTCGTCGCCGAACGAGCCCGGAGTGCGGCCGCTCGGTACCACGGACACCGCCCCACGCCACCGGCCCCTGCCGATATCCCCCGGCCCGAATCCGGGGTGAGGATCAGCTGGGACCGGGGCCGCATCACAGCGGTGCGGATCAGCCACGAGTTGCTGGCAGCCGGGTTGGCCGGACCGCTCGGGGTGGCACTGGCACGCGCAGTCAACGAGTCGGAACCGGCGGACGAGGTCGACCCGGCGCTACTGGACCAGCTCGACCCCGACGAGGTGGCACGCGACCTGGCACGCGTGGCGGCCGAGATTCGGAAGGAGATCCGATGACCAACACGTTCGATCCCGTCGCATGGCGCTCGGGGGCAGATCTCATCGACCAGGCCCGGGAGTCGTGGGAGACACGCACTTTCGCGGCCCAGCGGGCCCCGGCCGTGTCAGGGAACGGCTCCATTCCGCTCGACGCGGAGCTCAACCGGGCCACGGAGGCCAAGCGTTTGGAGTGGTTCGACCTGATCGGCAACCTCGGCGCGAGGTTGGGCAGCGACCACTCGAAGATGCGGGCGACGGCGGAGAACTACGCCCGCACCGAGGACGAGGCCGTCGAGGCGAACGCAAGGTTCTGGGGGGAGGACGAGTGAACGCGGTGATCTACGCCGCCACCGGCGTGCGCAAGCCGGCAGTCTCCCCCGCCGCCCTCGAGGACCTGTCCGGCACCTGGGAGGTGGTGCGTTCTGCTGCCGTGGACTGCCAGACCCAGGTCAACGGTGCCATCGCCTCGGTACTGGTCAGCAACCAGGGCGAGGCCACCGACGCCTTCAAGTCCTACGCCCACCACAGCGACTCGCCGAAGGCGCAGCTGGGCAGGCTGGCGGATGCCGCCTCGGCCACGCGCGACGCGCACGCCCAGGCTGCCGGTCTGATCCGACGGGTCAACACCGACATGGACGCCGTGGCGGCCGCCGCCGCACGGGACCTGATCGACGCCCGGATGCTGGTGCCGTTCCTCCGCGAACGTCACGTGGCCGCCGTGGTTGGTCACGCCCGGCAGGTGCTGCTGGCTATCCGTGACGGCGCGGTCCCCGAGGCCACCGCGATCTATGAATCGGTGAACATGCCGGGGATCTTGTCCATGACCGAGGAACAGGGACGCGGCAGCGTTCCCCCGGCCATCCAGGAAGCCTGGGAGGAGATGGACCCGGCCACGCGGCGCCAGCTGCTGGATGCCGTGGCCGAGGACGTGATGGCCGGTTGGTCCGACGACGTCGACCGCCCCCGGGTGATCTTCTACTCCAACCAGGTGGACCTGCCCGACGGTACCGAGCGTCCGCCCTCGCGTGGGGGTGATGACTGGAGCGGCTACAACGGGGTCGCCATGGGCGGCGACATCTACATCAACTACGACATCATGGAAAGCAACGACTTCCCCGTCCAGCTGAGCACCGTGGTGCACGAACTCCAGCACATCGAACAGGGTCACATGCGCGAGCAGTACAACCAGATGGTGGCCGCGGACCCTGGCGTGATCGACGACATCCGGGCGGGTCGCGCACCGGACCCGTTCCAGGCACGGGGATCATCGATCGACGAGGTGGAACGCTTCCGCGTGCCCTACGAATCGGCCCGCGTCGACGGTGGGCGCAACCCCTACTACCAGAACCAATATCTGGAGATCGATGCACGCCGGGCGGGCACGGAGTACCTTGACAGCCTCACGCCCGAACAGATCGAGGTGCTGCTGGGATGAGAGTCAACCGGCGGTTGTTCCTGGGACTGGGGGGTGCGCTCGCAGTGGCTGCTTGCACCCCTGAACCGGGGACCACCAGCGACCCGCAGCCAGGAGGAGATGTGGACAACGGCGAACTCGCCACCAGGGCACCCGGCGATCACTTCGACCCGTTCGGGGAACTGCTGGTGGCCGCCGGGCAGGTAGGCGCCGTTAGCTACCAGGAGTTCGTCTTCTGGGCGGCGGCAACCGGCGAGGTCACGGGCAGGGTTCCGGCGGATTTGGGTGAGGTGGGCGCCGTGTGGTCGTGGAACGGCGACCGCATCGCCCACGTGGCCGAGGGTGGTGACGTCGTGGTCCTGGAGTCCTCCGGCACCGAGATCGCCCGCCTCCTGGTGGACGGCCCACGACCCCGGACGCTGTCGCTCAGCCCCGACGGTCTCCGCGTCGCCGCCGGGACCGCGGATGCGGGTGTCCGGGTACTCGGCATTGACGAGGAGACGGACCAGCACCTCGACCTGGTCGGCGCTGGCTACCAGGGGCAGGTGCGCCCCCACTACCTGCCTGATGGCCGGCTGCTGGTCAGCTCCGCGCACACCCAGTGCCCACCGCAGATCTGGTCCGGCGACGGGTCCGCCCTGGAATGGAGTGCCGAACTGGAGGAGGACTACCTGTTCCTGCGATTCGCCGACGAGCTGTTCACCCTGCAGACCACGCAGGCCGGCGAGCGCACGATGGAGGTTCGCAGTTATCCCGGGTTCGAGCTGGTGGATTCCCATGTCACCGGACTGCGTGCCCTGTCCGTCGCTCTCGATCCCCTGGGCACCCGCCTGGCGCTCGCCGTCGGCGACCCCTGGGAGGCCCGCGACCTGGTTCACGTGCTGGACCTGGCCAGCGGGGAGAAGTATGAGTTTGCGGGACATGACCAGCCGGTGCGCTCCGTCAACTTCTCCGCGGACGCCTCGATGGTCTACGGCCTGGCTCCCGGCACCGGGGTGATCGCCTTCGACGTGGCCACGGGCACCCCTGGTCCTGTCTTCGAGCTCCCCGACTAGGTCAATCGACACGTTCCCCGACATGCAGGGTGGATCCGATGTGAACTGATGGACATGGTTGAGAAGAAGAAGCGGGACCCGGGCCCCAGCGTCAAGGACCCTGAGCTGTACGAGACGCTGCGCGAGGAGGGCAACAGCAAACAGAAGGCGGCCCGGATCGCCAACGCTGCGGCCGACACGTCGCGCTCAGAGGTGGGCCGCAAGGGCGGGGAGTCCGGCGCTTACGAGGACTGGACCGTCGACGACCTCCGGGCACGCGCCGCGGACCTCGACATCGAGGGCCGCTCCAGCATGAACAAGGCCGACCTGATCGAGGCGCTGCGCCACCACTGAGTCACGAAGCCCGGGCGGCGATGAGCCTCACGGCGGGGATGTCGGCGGGTGCCCAGTCAAGCTCCGGGAGCTTCGCCGGCGGCACCCAGCGGATTTCGTCGTGCTCGGTGGGCGTCGGTTCTCCGTCGGTCAGGCTGCACGCGTAAGTGGTGAGCCTGACCACACCGAAGTCGTATGCGTGCGTCGTGGTGGTGATCTGCTGGCCCACCTCGATACTGCAGCCCAACTCCTCCAGGATCTCCCGGCGCAGGGCCTGCTCGGCCGACTCCCCCGGCTCGATCTTCCCGCCCGGGAACTCCCACATCCCGGGCAGGGCCCCGACTGGCCCGCGACGGGCGCACAGCACCTGGCCCGCTCGCACGATGACGGCGCCCACGACGACCAGCTGCGCCTCCAAGCCGGTGCGCAGGGTCACAGGTCGTCGGTGGCGAAGGTGTCGCACACGGTGGGATCGCCCGACTCGAAGCCCCTGGTCACCCAGCGCTGCCGCATCTCGGAGGAACCATGGGTCCAGCTCTCGGGGACAACGGCACCGCCCTGCTGTTGCTGGATGTGGTCGTCTCCCACGGCCCGCGCGGCCTCGACGATGCGGTTCAGGTCGTCGTTCGTCACTGCCTCGATGGGTGAGCTGGGATCCTCCAGGGTGTTGTGGAAGAACACGCCCGCGTAGCAGTCGGCCTGCAGTTCCAGGCGCACTTGGCCTGACGTCGGCCCGGACTGCTCCCCCTGCCGGCCCTGCTGCAGCTGCCCGGTCAGGTTGGAGACGTGGTGGCCGTACTCGTGGCCGACGATGTAGAGCTCGGCCGCGTCGCCCCCCTCCGCCCCCAACCGGTTGAGCAGCTCGCCCATGAACTCGGTGTCCAGGTAGATGGTGTCGTCGGCCGGGCAGTAGAACGGGCCCATCTGGGATGAGCCGGTGCCGCAGGCGGTGGAGACCTGACCAGTGAAGAGCTGCTGGTAGGCGGGTTCGAAGTCGCTGACCGTCTCGGACCAGTAGTTGAACAGGGCGGTGTCGTAAGCCACCCACCGACAGTCCCGGTTTTCGTCGATGTTGACCTCACCGGTGCAGTCCGGCTGTTCCTGGGGCTGCTGCTGTCCCTGGTCCTGACCGCCGTCCACCAGTCCGCCGAGGTCGCCGAGGTTGCCGCCGAGCAGCAGCACGATCACCAGGATCACGACGCCGCCGAGCCCGCCCCCGACGGCCACGTTGCGACCACGGCCGCCCCGAGCTCCCCCGCGGCCGCCGTAGCGAACGCGCGACTGGTCCAGATTCGCACTGTCCCTGTATTCCACGACTCCTCCTGCCATTGGTTGCGGCCCCGAGCGCCACACCACATTCTTGCGCCCTGGAGCAATTCCAGGGGGACGTTAGTATGAAGTGATGCAGATCATCGGAGTGACTTCACCAGTGGGGACACCCGTGGTCGCTCTCGACGTCGCACACGGCCACCATCCAGCCGACTTGTTCTTCTCCCAGGGTTTCGTGCCGATCCAGCCCCTCAGCGCCACCTTGGGGGAGGGTCGGATCGTGGTGACGTTCCTGGTGCGGCCGGTGTCCTCCCGGGACCGGCGGCCGCGCCGTCGGCGGGTGCTGCACAACGAGCCCCACAATCCCGAGCGGCCCATCAAGAGGCAACGCATCGGCGCCTACGCGCTGGTGACCTCCCCGCGGGGCCTGCTGGGCACCATCAACTCCTCCCTGACCGGTGCGCCCAACACATGGGCGCTGCCCGGCGGCGGGGTGGACGATGGCGAGTCGCCGGCGGAGGCGGTCATCCGCGAGGTCCACGAGGAGACCGGGCAACAGGTCAGGATCGAACGGCTGCTGTGCGTGGAATCCGACCACTGGATCGGGCGGTCCCTGGACGGCACGCTGGAGGACTTCCATGCCCTGCGGGTCATATACGCGGCACGGTGTGACAACCCCACCGACCCCGTGGTGCTGGACCATGGTGGCTCGACGGCGGGCGCCGACTGGGTCTCGCCACGACGGTGGCGCACCTTGCGCTGGACGCTGCGGTCGCGGTCGCTGCTGGCGCGCTACTCCAGGCGACTGACCGCCGGCACGGAGGACCAAAAAGCCCCCAGGACCACAGGGTCCTGAGGGCCTTCGCGCAGCGAACTCAGTTCCTGAAGTAGCTCAGGATGCGCAGCAGTTCGGTGTAGAGCCACACCATGGTGACCGTGATGCCCAGCGCTGCACGCCAGGACTCGCTGGCGGGGGCGCGGCTGGCGATGCCCCGCTCGACGTAGTCGAAGTCCACGATCAGGTTCAGCACGGCCAGCACCACGCAGAAGACCGAGATGCCGATGGCGAGCAGGCCGGCGTCGGGGCCGGCGGCACGGATGCCGGTGTTGACGCCGAACAGCACGAAGCCCAGGTTCACCAGCATCACACCGGCGAGGGCCATGGTGGTGATGGTGACGATCTTGCGCATCTTGGAGGTGACCCGGATGTTGAACAGCTTGTACGCCGCCAGCGTGGCGAACGCGGTGATGAACGTGGCCATGACAGCAGAGAACACGATGCCCGGCCAGCGCATCTCGAAGACCTGCGAGAAGGCACCGACGAAGACACCTTCGATGGCCGCGTAGAACAGCACCCCGGCCGGGGAGATGGTGTGGCGACGGGCCACGACCAGCACGGTGATGAAGCCGACGATGGCCGACAGGATGACCGCGGGGAAGGTCAGTGCCGGGGGCAGCAGGATGAACGTGGCGGCCGCGATGGCTGCCACACCGGCCAGGGTGATGCCCGTCTTGACCAGCACGTCGTCCAGGGTCATCACCGGACCGGAGGGCTGGTACGCATCCTGTTGCGGATGCATCCCCGGCTGCTGCGGGTAGCGCTGTGGGGCGTAGCCCGGCTGCTGGTAGCCGGCGTTCATCCCTCGGCTGCGGCCGTTGAACGTGCCGCTGCGGGAGAAGACGGGATTGGCCATGAGCGGTCTCACTTTCGGTGGATCAAGTGCTTACCTGATCAATACTACCGACCACACGCCCAGATCCCAGAACCACAGGGGCGTGGAAGCCAAAGTCATTCGGTGCGGCGGTACTCCGTGATTGCGTCCAACAGTCCCTCGGCGGTCTCCGTCTTGGTGCCGGCCACGCGAGCGTGCACCCGGTCGTCGGCCCCGATGACGATCAGTTCGTTGTCCGGCGCCTCGAATCCCCGGTTCCAGCCGACGGCGTTGACCGCCAGCAAGTCGCATCCCTTGCGACGGCGCTTCCGGCGGCCTCGCTCCAGCAGGTCCGCCTCGTCCACGGGCGTCTCGGCGGCAAAACCGATGATGGTCTGGCCCGGGCTCCGGCGCTGCACCAGGCCGGCCAGGATGTCCTCGTTCTCGGCCAGCTGCCAGGTGGGCGGGACGCCGTCGGTGGATTCCTTGGTGACCTTGGTCTCGGAGACGCCCGCCACGCGGTAGTCGGCCACGGCTGCGGCCATCACCACGATGTCCGCCTGTGGTGCGAGCCGGTTCATCTCCCGCGACAGGTCGGCCGCGGAGCCGGCGCGGCAGATGGTGATGCCCGGGCGTTTGGCGGGGGCGATGACCTCGCCGTCGATGTTGCATGCCACCAGGGTTACCTGCGCGCCCCGCTCGGCGGCCGCCACGGCCACCGCCACCCCCTGCCGGCCGGAGGATCGGTTGCCGAGGAAGCGGACGGGGTCGATGGGTTCACGGGTGCCGCCGGCAGAGACCACGAACGTCTGCCCGCTCAGGTCTTGCGGCAGGCCGAGCCGCTGGAGCACTGCCTCGTGGATGGCCTCCGGTTCGCTCATCCGGCCCGGGCCGACGTCCCCTCCGGTGAGGGGCCCGTCGTTGGGGCCCACCACCTGGACACCGCGTTCGGTGAGGGTGGTGACGTTGGCCTGGGTGGCGGGGTGCAGCCACATTTCAGTGTGCATGGCGGGCGCGACGATCACCGGGGCGTGCGTCGCGAGCAGGGTGGTGCCCAGCAGGTTGTCGGCCATGCCGGTGACCATCTTCGCCAGGGTGTTGGCGGTGGCCGGCGCCACCACCACCACGTCGGCCTGCTGACCGAGGGCGACGTGGCGCACCTGGGCCACGTCGTCGTGCACAGAGGTGGTCACCGTGTTGCGGCTGACGGCCTCCCACGTGGGCAACCCCACGAAGCGCAGGGCGTCGTCGGTGGGCACCACGTGCACGTCGTGACCGTCGAGCACCAGCAACCTGACCAACTGGACGGCCTTGTAGGCGGCGATCCCGCCGGTCACTCCCACCACAACAAACATGACCCGATTCTTCCACACGGGCCCCTCGGCCCAGCCGAACGCGGGAGAGCGTGCAGAATGGGTTGCCCAGATGGCGCCTTTCGGCAACGAGAGGACTATGGTGGATGGCGATCACCATGTGCA
>CAZPSO010000109.1:0-8608 GCA_964588895.1 uncultured Tessaracoccus sp. | reverse complement strand
GACGTGGTGATCGTGCGCGACGAGGGCCCCTAGGGCGGACCCGGCATGCAGGAGCTGCTGTACCCCACCGCGTACCTGAAAGGCCTGGGGCTGGGGCAGAAGTGTGCACTGGTCACCGATGGACGGTTCTCGGGCGGCACGTCCGGACTCTCCATCGGGCACGTGTCCCCCGAGGCTGCCTCCGGGGGGCCGATCGCCCTCGTCGAGGACGGTGATCGGATCACCATTTCCATCCCGGAGCGATCCATCTCCATCGACGTCGACGACGAGACGCTCGCGCGCCGCCGGTCCCGTCTGGAGGCCAGCGGATTCAGGCCAAGGACAAGGAACCGAAACGTCTCCACCGCGTTGAAGGTCTACGGCGCCCTCGCGCAGTCGGCCGACAAGGGGGCCGCGCGGCGGTTCGACTAGCTGGCGGCCGGGTTGGTGTCCGGGATGATCGGCTTGGGGAGGGGCTCGTCCACCAGGGTGTTGCGCTGCTTGCGGCCCACCGAGAGCAAGCCCCAGACCAGGGCAGCGGCCACCAGGACGCCGGCCAGCACGGTCAGCAGCGGGCTGAACGCCCACAGGCGGCTCAACGCGAGGAAGCCGACGAAGCCGACGGTTCCGTACATCAACCCCCACATGATCGCACCCGGGACCAGGGCCACCAGGTACTTCTTGAGCGGCATGCGCGAGATCCCCGCGGCGAGCAAGACGGCGGTCTGGACGCCGACGGTCAGGAAGCAGAGGGTCACGGCGGGGGCGCCCCAACGGTTGATCCAGCTGGATCCCACCTTGTACGCCCGAGAATCCACGACGCGGTTCCACCGCGACTTCGCGGTGCCCGCCACGATGGCCCGGCCCAGGTAGTAGGTGCCGGTGGCACGCGCCGAGACGATGCAGAACAAGATGGCGACCACGACCCCCCAGGGCAGCGGCCAGTTCATAGCGTTTTCCATGACTCACCTCTCGTCGAACGGCGAGTCTATGCGGGAACAGCCTGCGACAGTGAGTCCCCAAAACGCAATGCCCCCGCCACAGCCTGATTTGCTAGGTTGGCAAGAGGAGGTGCCCACGTGACCGATATCGAGGACTTTGACCTGGAGGCCAGCACGAGTCAGGCCTGGGACGACTTCACCGAAAGACTCGACGAGATCCTGTCCGTGATGGACGCCTCGGAGGACCTCACGATCGCCGTTGCGCGCAGCCGGAAGCGTCCCCAGGACGCTGCCGCGGTCACGTTTTCCGTGGTCGGCCCCGACGTGATCGAGGCCACGCTGAGCGCCCGTGATCATTCGGGGCTGACTCGTTTGGGCTGGGCCACGATCACCACCGGGCTGCACCGGCTCACCTCCCACCAGGAGGAGACGCGCGCACTGGCGGAAGTGATCGTCGCCACCATGTCCACCATCCTGGAAGTCCTGCATCCCGCTTTCCTCGAACCGGACCAGCTGGCCGAGATCCTCAGCCCGGGGGGCACCCCGCGGGCTGAGGGCGTGCCGACGGTGGATGTTGCAGCCCTGGTACCCACCAGCCAGCAACACCTCGACGAGTTCATCGCTGACGAGCTGGACCGTTTCACGGGACATGCCCCACTGCGCAACGCGCAGGGGGACCTGGCGGTGCGCGTCGGGTCCACGGTGGTGTTCCTTCGCAGCACCCCGGACTGCAGGGAGGTGGTGCTGTTCTCGCCCCTGGTGCATGACGTCGCGGGTCGCTCCCGGGCAGTGGAAGTCCTCAACGACCTCAACGTGGAGGCACGCTACTGCCGCTTCGCGCTGCACCGCGACCGGGTGTATGTGCAACTGTCCGTGTTCGCCCAACCCTTCGTCCCCGCCCACCTCCGGCATGCCCTCCAGCACATTTCCCATGTTGCCGACGCAATTGATGACGAGCTTGCCGCGAGGTTGTCCGGTCGGACCACCTATCCCGGGTAGGCTTCATGCCATGACCACCGCTGACGATGTCACGTATTTCGAGGCGCTGGCGCCCGAGGAGTGCCGGGACCTCCTGGCCACCGCTCGCGTGGGGCGCGTCGCCTGGCAGACGGAGGACGGAATCAACGTCCTGCCGGTCAACTTCCACCTGACCCGGGGCAGCATCGTCTTCCACACCTCCGCCACCTCTGCGCTGGCCGCGTTGCACGAGCCCAACGCGGTCTCCTTCCAGGTGGATGACATCGACCTGGATGCCGCGATCGGCTGGAGTGTCCTGGTGCGCGGCATGAGCTCGCCCGCCCACGATGATCCCCCCGAGTCCTGGGCCCCCGATGCCACCGTCGGCATCGCCATCTCGACCGACTGGCTAGCCGGACGGGTCGTGTCAGGAAACCGCAAGCAGGAGGGTCAGTGATGACGAAGGAAACACCCCGCACGGAGTCCGGGCGCCCCCTCGTGGTCGTCGGTGTCGACGGTAGCGATGACGGCCTCCGAGCCGTGCGGTTCGGCGCCAGCGTCTCCCACACCTTCGACGCCGAATTGCTGCTCGTCCACGCCGTCGACGACGCGATGCTCGCGGGGGCGTGGGGCGTGGTCTACGACCCCGAGGTGCTGCAGAACGCTGGCGTGACCGCCAACGAACAGGCCATGCAACACGCACTCAGCAACACCGAGATCTCCCCGAATGACATCCGCACCGAGGTGGTGCTCGGCTCGCCCGGGGGCGTGCTGGGGCGCCTCAGCGAAGTGGCCGACCTGATCATCGTGGGCCGCCGGTCGGTCTCCGGCCTGGAACGCATGTTCGTCGGTTCCACCAGCGTGTCCGTGGTGGCCAACGCCAGCTGCCCGGTCCTGGTGATCTCGGATGCCGCCCATCCCCAGGAGGTAGGGGGCCAGAAGCTCCTCGGCGTCGGCATGAACACCAGCCCCGGCAACCACACCGTCCTCGAGCACGCCTTCAAGCGCGCCGAGCAGTTCGGGGCCAGGCTCGAGATAGTGCACGCACTACAACCACCCGTCGGCCTGCTCGGCCCCAAGATGTCGCCCGCGGACCTCGAGGAACAGCTTCGCTACATCAAGGGTGGTCTGGAGGCCCTGGCCCAGCAGACCGCCACCCGCCATCCCGGCGTTGAGTACAGGGTGGTGGTGGTGGCCGACTCGCCCATCAACGAGCTGGTCAGCCGCTCCTCCAGCTACGACCTGCTGGTGCTGGGAACCAGCGGTTCCAAACTCCCCGGTTTCGGGCTCGGTGGGCTGATGCGCGGTCTGCTGGCCCACGCGGAGTGTCCCCTCTACATCGTGCCCTGATCGTCACCACCGCTTGATGCCCCGCATTCATTTCGACCCTGCCCTGCCCATCTCGGCCCGGGCGCCGGAGATTGCCCAGTTGATCAGGGACCACCAAGTGGTGGTGGTGGCCGGTGAGACCGGCTCCGGCAAGACCACGCAGCTTCCCAAGATCTGCCTGCTCGCGGGGCGGGAGGCGATCGCCCACACCCAGCCCCGCCGCCTTGCTGCGCGCACGGTGGCGCAGCGCATCGCCGACGAGTGCGAGACCGAGTTGGGCGACTTCATCGGCTACCAGGTGCGCTTCACCCGCAGGGTGAGCAAGGCCACCCGGATCAAGCTCATGACCGACGGCATCCTCCTCAGCGAACTGGTCCACGACCGGGACCTGAGGCGCTACGACACCATCATCATCGACGAGGCGCATGAACGTTCCCTCAACATCGACTTCCTGCTCGGCTACCTGAAGCAGCTCCTGCCCAGGCGGCCGGAGCTGCGCGTCATCGTCACATCCGCCACCATCGACACCGCCCGCTTCTCCGAGCATTTCGACGGCGCGCCGATAGTGGAAGTCTCCGGGCGAACCTGGCCCGTGGAGGTGCGCTACCGGCCCCTCGACGAAGACATGGACGAGATGGATGCCATCGCCGCGGCCATGGAGGAGGTGGCCACGGAACCCGGAACCGGCGACGTGCTGGTCTTCCTCTCCGGCGAGCGGGAGATCCGGGATGCCACGGAGGTCATCTCCGGCATGAAACTGCCGGGCTGGCAGGTGTTGCCCCTGTATGCGCGCTTGTCCGCCGAGGAACAGGCTCGAGTGTTCGCGCCGGAAGGAGGCCGACGGGTGGTGCTGGCCACCAACGTGGCCGAGACCTCCGTCACCGTTCCAGGTATCCGCTACGTGATCGACGTCGGCACTGCACGCATCTCCCGGTACTCCGCGCGCACGAAGGTTCAGCGCCTGCCCATCGAGCCCGTCAGCCAGGCCAGCGCCAACCAGCGGGCCGGCCGCTGCGGGCGACTCGGACCGGGCGTGGCCATCCGGCTCTACAGCGAGGAGGATTTCGAATCCCGGGAGCAGTTCACGCAACCCGAGATCCTGCGCACCAACCTCGCCACCGTCATCCTGCAGATGGCGCAGGCCGGTCTTGGAGAGATC
The DNA here is from genome assembly GCA_964588895.1 of uncultured Tessaracoccus sp. GTDB lineage: Bacteria > Actinomycetota > Actinomycetes > Propionibacteriales > Propionibacteriaceae > Arachnia. Next base: position 4,243 of record CAZPSO010000109.1, on the reverse strand, counting down.
GAGTCGTTCCCGTTCCTGGAGGCCCCTGTCACGTCGCAGATCAACGACGGGCTGCGCGTGCTGGGTGAGCTGGGCGCCATCCACGACCGCAAGCGGCATGACCAGCTGCGCCTGACGCGCACCGGACGCGTCCTGGCCCGGTTGCCCGTCGACCCTCGGCTCGGGCGGATGCTCCTGGAGGCCTCACGGCGCGGTTGCCTGAGCGAGGTTCTCGTGCTGGTGGCAGGGCTGACTGTCCCGGACATCCGGGAACGTCCTGGCGAGCACCAGCAGGCTGCAGACGAGATGCATCGCCGTTTCTGGAGCCCGGCCGGCGCGACCGAGCCGGCGCCCTCGGAAGGACCCCGGCGCCACACGGCCCACACCGGCACCCGCAAACAAGCCGCACCACAATCCCTGGAGGGCGGGGACTTCGAGGCCCTGCTGAACCTGTGGAACTATCTGCGGCAGCGGCGCAGGGAACTCTCCGGCAACCAATTCCGCAAGCTGTTTCGTGCCGAGTACCTCCACTACGTGCGCTACCGGGAGTGGCAGGACCTGGTCACCCAATTGCGCGAGGCCTGCCGGGAGCTGGACTTCAAGGAGTCCTCCGGCGCCATGCCGCAGGTCCTGACCAGCATGCTGGCCGGCCTGCTGGGCCACGTGGGTGCCCGGGAGCTGGAGCGGGAGAAGAAGACGGGTCAGCGCCGTCGGCCCCTGGTGGAGTACAACGGCGCCCGCGGTGCGAAGTTCGCCATCCAGCCGGGCTCGTCGTTGGCGAAGAACCCCCCAGAACTGGTGATGGCCTACGAACTGGTGGAGACCTCGCGCCTGTGGGCCCGCACCCTCGCGCCCATCAGGATCGAGTGGGTGGAGCAGGTGGGGCGCCACGTGATGACCCGCACAGTCTCGGAGCCGTTGTGGTCCTCCCGCAGCGCGTCCGTGGTGGCCACCGAAAGGCTCACCCTCTTCGGCGTGCCCATCGTGGCCGACCGGCGCACGGGTTACGCCCAGGAGCACCCGGAGCAGGCCCGTGAGATCTTCATCCGGCAGGCTCTGGTGGAGGCCCAGTGGGAGACCAGCAACAAGGTGGTCAAGGCCAACCGTTTCGCCCTGAAGGAGGCTGAGGAGCTCACCGACCGGATGCGGCGCCCGGACCTGCTGATCTCCGACGACGATCTGTACGCCTTCTATGACGCCCGGATTCCCTCCGACGTGGTCTCCGGCGCCACCTTCGACAAGTTCACCCGCTCGGCCGACGTCTCCACGCTCATGCTGACTCCCGCCGACCTGGTCACCGACCCGGGCCAGGTCAGGGTCAGCGACTTCCCGGACCGCTGGGACGCGGACGGACATGCTCTGCCCGTCAGTTACGTCTTCGACCCGGGATCCGGCCACGACGGCGTCACCGTCGAAGTGCGGCTTGAGCTGCTGGGGCAGCTGCCCTCGGCCCCCTTCACCTGGCAGGTTCCCGGGTTGCGGCAGGAACTGGCCACGGCCCTGATCCGCAGCCTGCCCAAGGCCATCCGCACCAACTTCGTCCCGGCCCCCGATTGGGCGGCGCGTGCCATGCTCTGGCTGGAGGAGCACGGGCACGACGGTGGCGAAACCCTGCCTGCCGCCCTGGCCCGGGCGCTGGTGCAGCTCACCGGGGTGACGGTCGGCGCCAAGGACTTCCGCCCCGACCAGGTGGACTCCCACCTGCGACCCACGTTCGTGGTCACCGACGGCCGCAAGGAAGTGGGCCGCGGCACGGACCTGGAGGCCCTGCGGACCCGCTACGCCGGGAAGGTCAGCGCCAAGCTCACCCGCTCGGCCAGGGGCATCACCGCCACCGGCCGGACGCAGTGGGACTTCGGCACCATCCCCGCCACCACGGAGCTCGGCCCCGGAGTGGTCGGTTACCCACATCTCCTCGACGAAGGCAGCACCGTCGGGGTGCAGGTGGCGGAGAACCAGGCCAAGGCCTGGCGCGCTCACGAACTGGGGCTGCGCCGGCTGCTGGTGCTGGTCAACCCCTCGCCGATCAGGTGGGTGGTCTCCCACATGTCGAACGCCGAGAAGCTCTCGCTCGGGGCCAGCGCCTACCCATCAGTTCCCGACCTGCTGGCCGACGCCTGGCTGAAGGCCAGCCACCAATTGCTGCTCGCCGGCGCCGACCCGTCCACCGTGCGGGAACAGGACACATTCCGGAATCTCGCCGACCAGGTACGGCAGGACGCCGCCCCCAGGACCCAGGCCGTGATGAAGGTGGCGGCCCGGACCCTGGCCACCCGGGCGGAGGTGGAGCGCGAACTGCATGCCTTCGATCCGGCCGACCCACTGCGCATGGACGTGACCGAGCAGTTGGGCAACCTCACGTTCAACCTGTTCATCTCCGCCACGCCCGACCCCTGGTTCGAACGTTTGCCCGTCTATCTGCAGGGCATCGCCCTGCGACTGCGCACCGCACCCCGCAACCGTGGCCGCGACGAGCGCACCATGGCGGAGGTGGAGCAGATCGAATCCGAGTACGCAGCGCTCTGCGACGCACAGCCACCCGGCCCCCTGCCGGCCGACGTGGAGGAGATCGCGTTCCTGATCGAGGAGCTGCGCGTCTCGCTGTTCGCCCAAGGTCTGCGCACTGCCGTGCCGGTGTCCGTGAAGCGGGTCCGGCAGGCAATGCGGCGGATCCCCTCCGGCTGAGGGCGGGGGGCTGGTCACCGGAGGGCGAGCACCATCTCGAGTTCGGTCTCGGCGGGGTTCAGCGCGTACTCCTGGGTGTGGCCGGTGGGCACGAAGCCCTCACGGGCATAGAAAGCCCGGGCAGCCGAAGACCGCTCGTGGACGTCGAGGTGAAGCTCCGCGTACCCCCGATCCCTTGCCCAGGTCACCACCTCGCGCAACAGCCGCGTCGCCAGAGTGGAGGAGCGGTGTGCCGGCGTCACGTAGACACTCAACAGGAAGACGCGGGGCGGTGCGTAGTTGAGGTACTCGCGTCCGGCCATCATCCCCACCCAGCGGTCGCCGTCGTCGGCCACCACCACGACCGAGTCCGGCAGCAGGTTCGAGGCGTGCGTGCTGCGCCACTCCTCGTCGCTGCGGGCCTGCGCCCGGGACAGGGGAGTCAGGAACGCGTAAGGGGTGTCGCGGAGCATCTCGAGCCGAAGGTCGCGGTGCTGCTCCCACTCGTGCGGCAGGGCTCGGCGCAGCGTCACTGGCATGGACGAAGCCTACGGGCGACGGGGCCCACGGCACCGCCTCGACACCTTTTAAGCCGTTTGATCACACTTTGCCGTACCGGGAGGGCGGCGACTTCAAAGGCGCGGTAGATTGGCACCCAGAGGTTTCGTACTTGTGGACGAGAGGAAGAACGTGAGCTCCAAAGACGACGTCGGTCCGATCCTGAATGGGTTGCCGACCAACCTGCCCGACACCGACCCCGAAGAAACCGGTGAGTGGCTCGAATCACTTGACGGTGTGATCGAGGCGGGCGGGCGCAACAGGGCAAGATACGTCATGCTCAAGCTGCTGGAGCGTGCTCGTGATCGTCAGATCGGTGTCCCGTCACTGACCGGCACCGACTACGTCAACACCATTCCGGAATCCCGCGAGCCCTCCTATCCGGGCGACGAGGACCTGGAACGCCAGATCCGTCGCCTACTTCGCTGGAACGCCGCCATCACCGTGCATCGCGCCCAGCGCCCCGGCATCGGCGTCGGCGGTCACATCGCCTCCTACGCGTCGTCGGCCACCCTCTACGAGGTGGGCATGAACCACTTCTTCCGGGGCAAGGACCACCCCGGCGGCGGCGACCACATCTTCTTCCAGGGCCATGCCTCGCCCGGCATGTATGCCCGCGGCTACCTCGAGGGGCGCATCGACGAGACGCAGCTCGACGGCTTCCGCCAGGAGCACAGCCACATCGTCAACGGCGAGGTTCGCGCCCTGCCGTCGTACCCGCACCCACACCAGATGCCCGACTTCTGGGAATTCCCCACCGTGTCCATGGGCATCGGCCCCATGAACGCCATCTACCAAGCCCAGTTCAACCGCTACCTGCACAATCGCGGCATCAAGGACACCTCCCAGCAACACGTCTGGGCGTTCCTCGGCGACGGCGAGATGGACGAACCCGAGTCCCGCGGCCTGCTCCAGGTGGCCGCCAACGAGGAACTCGACAACCTCACGTTCGTCATCAACTGCAACCTGCAGCGCCTCGACGGCCCCGTCCGCGGCAACGGCAAGATCATCCAGGAGCTGGAGTCCTTCTTCCGCGGCGCCG
>CAZPSO010000108.1:0-8685 GCA_964588895.1 uncultured Tessaracoccus sp. | reverse complement strand
TTCGTTGACCGATGGCAGCAAGGAGGCGCCGACGCCGTGGTCCTGCACGAAGTCCGCCACGGCGCGGGCCGATGCCACCACCATTTTGTCCGAGACGCGGGAGGCCTTCGAGACCGCAACTCCCAGTCCCAGCCCGGGAAAGACCAAGGCATTGTTGGCCTGGGCGATGTCGTAGGTCTTCTCTCCCAGCACCACCGGCGGGAACGGCGACCCGGTGGCCACAAGGGCCTGGCCATCCGTCCAGTGGAGCAGGTTGTGCGGAGTGGCCTCGGCCAGCGAGGTGGGATTCGACAGCGCCATGATGATGGGGCGGGCGGTGTGGGCGTTCATTTCCCGCACCACCTCCTTGCTGAATGCCCCGGGTTGGGCTGAGGTGCCGATCAGGATGGTGGGCCGGACCTGGCGGACCACCTCCTCGAGGCTGATGCCGAAGGAGCGCCGCTGCCATTCGGCCACCTCGTCGTCACTGCGGGCGTACGGTTCCTGGAAGGACCGGTTGGGGGTGGAGTCGGTGATCAGGCCGTGCCGGCCCAGGCACCAGAAGCGATCGTGTGCTGCCTCGGGGTCCAGACCCTCCTCGATCATGACGTCGCGGATGGCGTCGGCGATGCCGATCCCGGCGGTGCCGGCCCCGTAGACCACGATCCGTTGGTCGCGCATCTGGTCGCCAATGCGCTGCACCGCTGACAGGGCCGCCGCCAGGACGACGGCGGCTGTGCCCTGGATGTCGTCGTTGAACGTGCAGAACTTGTCGCGGTACTTCTCGAGCAGGCGGTGGGCGTTGCTGGCGGCAAAGTCCTCCCAGTGGAGCAGGGCGTTGGGGTAGACGCGGGCGACAGCCTCGACGAACTGGTCCACGAAGGCGTCGTAGCGTTGCCCGCGGACCCGGGCGTGACGTACCCCCAGGTAGTCCACGTCGTTGAGCAGGCGCAGGTTGTCGGTGCCCACGTCGAGCACCACGGGGACGCATCGCCGCGGGTGGATCCCGGCAGCGGCGGTGTAGACCGCCAGCTTGCCGGTGGTGATGGAGATCCCGCCGACCCCCTGGTCACCGATGCCCAGGATCCCCTCGGAGTCGGTGACCACCACGAGGTCGACGTCGTCGGCGCCCAGGCCGTAGTTGCGCAGGGCCTCGTCCATCTCGTCGACGTGGTCGATGGACAGGTAGACACCCCTCGGACGCTGGTAGAGCGTGCTGTACTGCTCGATCGCCTTGCCGATGGTGGGGGTGTAGACGACGGGCAGCATCTCTTCGAGGTGTTCCGCGATCAGCCGGTAGTACAGGACCTCGTTGCGATCGCGCATGTTGGTGAGGAAGGCATTCTTGGACAGGTCGTCGGGCTGCATCTTGTACTGGGCATAGACGCGCCGCACCTGCTTCTCGAGGGAGACCTCACCGTGCGGCAGCAGTCCCACCAGCCCGAGCGCACTGCGCTCCTCGCGGGTGAAGGCGGTCCCCCGGTTCAGCATCGGCCGGTTCAGGAGCTGGTAACCCCGCACCCGGATGGGGATGGTCTCGCCATTGTCCAGCCGAAGGTAGGGGGGTTCATGCGGCGTCGTCATGTTTCGCAGTCTATTGAACCGGGGCCACCCGGGCGCGGGCGCCCTAGAATCCCAACCGGTTCAGGTGCTTGGTGTCGCGCTGCCACTCCTTGAGCACCTTGACGTGCAGTTTCAGGTGCACCGGGGTGCCGAGCAGCCGGTTGATCTGGAGTCGCGCGCGGGTACCGATCTCGCGGAGCTGCGAACCCTGGTGCCCGATGATGATGCCTTTCTGGGAATCCCTCTCCACCACGATGGAGGCGAACACGTCCAGCAGCGGCTTGTCCTCGGGGCGCCCCTCGCGCGGCAGGATCTCGTCGATCATCACGGCGATCGAGTGCGGAAGCTCCTCGCGCACCCCTTCCAGTGCCGCCTCGCGGATGAGCTCGGCGATCAGCGCCTCCTCGGGCTCGTCCGTGATCTCGCCATCCGGGTAGTAGGCGGGGCCCTCCGGCATCAACCCCAACAGGACATCGCGGACCACGTCCACCTGGTGGCCCGCGGTGGCGGAGCAGGGGATCACCTCCGCCCACTCGATCCCGACTTCCTCGGCCACTGCGGCGACGTCGACGAGATGGGAGAAGACCCGCTCCTTGGAGACGGTGTCGGTCTTGGTGGCCAGTGCCACCAGCTTCGGCTTGTTCTCCAGGGCTGCGATCTCGCCGATGATGTACTTGTCGCCGGGACCGACGCGCTGGTCGCAGGGCAGGCACACCCCGATCACGTCCACCTCGCTCCACGTGTCGCGCACCAGGTCGTTCAGCCGCTCGCCCAGCAGTGTCCGGGGCTTGTGGAGCCCGGGGGTGTCTATCAGTACCAGCTGCCCGTCGGTGCGGGTCACGATACCTCGCACCGCATGGCGGGTGGTCTGTGGCTTGCTGGAGGCAATGGCGATCTTTTGCCCCACCAGCGCGTTGGTGAGCGTGGACTTGCCGGCGTTGGGACGTCCGACGAAGCACGCGAACCCGGAGCGGAATCCGTCACTCATCGGGGGTCTCCTGTTCCTCGGTTGGGGGTTCTTCCTGCGGGGTCCTGCGCACCAGGACCGTGCCGATCTGGTGGCGGCGGCCGACGGCACGGTCAGCCAGCATCTCGATGCCCTCGTGGGTGACGGTGGAGCCGGGGATCGGGACCACGTTCAGCAACTTGGCCATGAGTCCGCCCACGGTCTCGACGTCCTCGTCATCCAGTTCGATGCCGAACAGGTCACCCATTTCGTCGACGGGCATGCGGGAGGAGATGCGGAAGTAGCCGGGTTCAATCTCGGTGACCGCCTCCACCTCCGAGTCGTACTCGTCGACGATCTCCCCCACGATCTCCTCGACGATGTCCTCCATGGTGGCCAGCCCGGCGGTGCCGCCGAACTCGTCGATGACGATGACGACGTGGCTGTGGCGCAGTTGCATGTCTCGCAGCAGGTCGCCTGCGGGTTTCGAATCCGGCACGAAGTGGGCGGGCCTCATGTGCTGTTCCACCGTCTCAGCGCGCTCTGCATCCGGGAAGTCGTGGATGCGCTTGGTGGCGTCCTTGAGGTACATCACGCCCAGCACGTCGTCGATGCCGTCCCCGACGACGGGGATCCGGGAAAATCCCGAGCGCAGAGCCAGCGACACACACTGGCGGAGCGTGCGGTCCTTGGGGATGAAGACCATGTCGGTGCGCGGGACCATGACCTCCTTGACCAAGGTGTCGCCCAGCTCGAAGACAGAATGAATCATCTTGGACTCGCGGGCCTCGATCAGTTCGTTGGCCTCCGCCATGTCAACCAGGTCCCGCAGCTCCGCCTCCGAGGCGAACGGGCCGTCGGCGAAGCCTCGGCCCGGGGTCAGCGCGTTGCCGAGCAGGATCATGAGCTGGGCCACCCACCCGAACAGCAGTGTCAGGAAACTCACGAGCGGGGCGAAGGCGCGCAGGGTCCCGTCCGGGTTCTGGCGGCCGATGGTACGGGGCGCCACGCCCCACAGGATGAACGAGACCACCAGCATGATGGCCACAGTGATCAGGATCCTGACCCAGTCGCGGTCGAAGTGGGTGTAAACCACCAGCGCAACCAGCACGATGGTGGTGATCTCGAACAACATCCGCGTGAACATCACGGCGTTGATGGAGGGAGCGGGGTCCTCGGTGATCAGCTTCACCCGTTCGGCTCCCCGAACACCCTCTTCCACCATCCGTCCGGCGCGGACCCGGGTGATGGCTGACAGTGCGGTCTCGATCGCAGCCAGGAGTGAGGCGATGACCGCGCCCACCAGGGCAACCGCCAGTTCAATCCATTCGGTTTGTGTCACGGGGGAGAATCAACTCTCTCGGATTGGAAGCTCTGGCACCGCTGCAGTCTATCCCAACGAGGCGGAACCCCGCCGTTGCGCAGGCTCGGCTGCCCGCCTGGTGATCAGTCTGATGCACAGCCCGAGAGCCACCACCCCGACGCCTCCCACCACCGACTGCCAGGGCAGGGTGAGCATCAGCACGCCGCAGGCGATGGCGCCCGCCACCTGCAGTGCCCTGGGGTAGCGCTGTCGGCTTGACTCCTGCCGGAAGGCCGAGACGTTGGCGATGAAGTAGTACAGCAGCACCCCGAACGAAGAGAACCCGATGGCGCCTCGCACGTCCGCCAGGAGGATCACCAGGCTCACCACTGCCCCGAGCACGACCTCGACGCGGTGCGGAACCTTGTGCCGGGGGTGGGTCACCGCGAACCAGTGCGGCAGGTCCCGGTTGCGGGCCATGGCCAACCACGTCCGGCCGATCCCGGTGAGTAGCCCCAGCAGGGCCCCTGCGCTGGCCGTCGCGGCACCCACCACCAGGATGGCGGAGGCGACGGGGCGCTCCGCCACGAGGAGGGCGAGCGGGGCGCCGGTGTTGGCGAGCCGTTGGGGTCCCACGAGCGCCAGCAGCGTGACCGCCACCACCGCGTACAGCACCAGGGTGAAGGACAGCGCAGTGACGATGGCCCGGGGAATCACCCGTTCTGGGTTTCGCACTTCCTCCCCCATGGTGGCGATTCGCGCGTAACCCGCGAAGGCGAAGAACATCAGGCCGGCGGACTGGAGCAGCCCGTACCAACCCGCGGGGCCCTCCGGCAGGGCCACGATGGTGCCCGCGACACTTTTTCCATCAACCCACCCCACCACCACGGCCATGGAGATTGCTGCCAGCGAGATGACCACCAGGACCCGGGCCACGAAGGCGGTACGGGTGACACCGAACCAGTTCACGCCCACCAGGATCCACACCAGGCAGATGGCCGCCCATTTCTGCCATGGGTGGGGGACCCAGTAGGCGCTGAACACCATCGCCATGGCTGCGCAGGAGGCGGTCTTGCCGACGACGAAGCTCCATCCGGCCACGTAACCCGGCCAGGGGCCCAGAAGTTTCCGTCCGTAGACATAGGTGCCACCGGCACTCGGGTACTGGGCAGCCAACTGGGCCGACGAGGTGGCGTTGCACCACGCGACGAAGGCGGCGATCACCAGCCCGATCAGCAGGGCCGGGCCGGCGGCCCCGGCGGCGGGGGCGAAGACGGCGAAGACCCCGGCGCCCACCATGGAGGCGACGCCGATGTGGAATGCCTCAGGCAGGCCGAGCCTGCGGTCGAGCTGCGAAGTATTCACTGGAGGCGCTCAGCCGGCGCCACCCTTGGTGCGCTCCCATGCGGCAATGATGTTGTCCTTGATCCCGAACATCACCCGCTTGTCCTCCGGTTCGGCGTGGTCGTGGCCGAGCAGGTGCAACAGACCGTGCACCAGCAGGTACTCGGCTTCGGCATCCGGTAGCCGTCCGTTCTCCGCGGCCTGCCGCTCGGTCACCTGGGGGCACAGGACGATATCGCCCAGCAACCCGATTGGCGGCTCCTCGTCGTCGTTGGGTGCACGCAACTCATCCATCGGGAAGCTCATCACATCGGTGGGGCCGGGCTCCCCCATGAAGCGCTCGTGGTAGGTGGCCATGGTCTCCTCGTCCACCAGCAGGATGGACAGGTCGGCCTGCGGGTGGATCCGCAACCGCTCCAGGGCGAAACGCGCCAACCCAACGAGGCCGAGTTCGTCGACCTGGGTACCGGATTCGTTGTTGATGTCGATCATCGACGTCCCCGCTTTTCGGGTGAGGCCTGGGCGTGGATGCTGTCGAACTGGTCGTAGGCGGCCACGATCCTGCCCACGAGCTTGTGGCGCACCACGTCGCGCGCCGTCAGGTTGCAAAAGGCAATGTCGTCGATGCCGTCGAGGATCGACTGGACCACCCGCAGGCCGCTGCGCACTCCCGAGGGCAGGTCGATCTGTGTGACGTCGCCAGTGACAACCACCTTCGAACCGAATCCGAGACGGGTGAGGAACATCTTCATCTGTTCTGCGGAGGTGTTCTGCGCCTCGTCGAGGATGATGAACGCGTCGTTGAGGGTGCGTCCGCGCATGTAGGCCAGGGGCGCCACCTCGATGGTGCCGGACGTGAGCAGCTTGGGGACTGCGTCCGCCTCCACCATGTCATGCAGCGCGTCGTAGAGCGGCCTCAGGTAGGGGTCGATCTTGTCGTTCAGCGTCCCGGGGAGGAACCCCAGACGCTCCCCGGCCTCGATCGCCGGACGGGTGAGGATCACCCTGCTGACCTGCTTGGCCTGCAGCGCCTGCACCGCCTTGGCCATGGCAAGGTAGGTCTTGCCGGTGCCTGCCGGACCAATGCCGAAGACGACGGTGTGCTGGTCGATGGCGTCGACGTAGCGCTTCTGGTTCAGGGTCTTGGGGCGCACGGTGCGCCCGCGCGCCGAGACGATGTCCGCAGTGAGGATGTCACTGGCCTTCGGACCGCCTTCGTCGGCCATGCCCACCACGCGTTCCACGGTCTCGGTGGTCAGGCCCTGCCCAGTGCGGATGATGGTGATCAGTTCCGTGAGCACCTCCCCCGCCTTCACGACGTCTCCGGCTCGACCAGTGAGGGTGATTTGGCTGCCGCGAACATGTAGGTCGGCGTCCAGTTGGTCCTCCAGGATGCGCAGGAAATCATCCCGCGGACCCAGGAGGTTGATGATGTCGATCGACGACGGCACCGCGATCACACGGGTGCCCTGCTGTTGGTCCAGGGGGGACTTGGCGCTCAGGATGATTCCCTTCTCGGCAACGAGTTCTCGAGTTACCGGGCCAGTCTATGCATGACTAGTCGACGATGTCCTCGTCGTTTTCGCTGATGATGTGCATGGCGGCTTCTTCGGCGCTGGCAGCACCGCCGCTCAATCCGACATCGAAGCCGAGCGTGACGTCCTTGTCCCCCGCCGAGCGTACGTCCATCAGCCGGCCGGCACGCTCCGTGCCCACCTCGCGGTCCTCCATGGCCGCGTTCCAATGGGGAAGCTGGACGTCCTTGGGCTCCGGCTCCTCCTGCTTGATCCGCTGCAGCAAGGTTTCGCCACGTCGCATCTCTTCGACGGTGTTGCCGAACCCCTGGGCCACTGACCAGCGATCCGGCGCGATGTAGCCCTCGTCCAGGACATCGTCGACACCGCGATCGATGAGTGAATCACCCGGCTGCAGCTGATCCATCTGTTCGGACTCGCTGGGAACCCACTCGTCTTCCACGCTGACCATGTCTTCCATGCACCAAGTCTGCCATCGGGGGCGGGGCCATGGGCAGCAGACACGCTTTTCCTCCCAACAAGGCATTACAGTGGCGCAAATGACGGGACACGCTGGAGCACCCCTGGAAGACACTGATGCGTGGGACGCCAGGCCCTCCGGGCAGGCCGTGGTTCGTCGGGGGAACTACGACGTCCTGGTGGCATTCTTCGTCGGCTTCCTGCTGATCTCCAACGTGGCAGCGGTCAAGCTCATCGAGTTCGGACCACAGGTGGAGATCCTCGGCTTCCCGGCACTGCCGATCGTCGCCGACGGAGGGGCGTTCCTGTTCCCCGTCACGTACATCCTGGGTGACGTCCTCGCTGAAGTCTTCGGCCTGAAGGGCGCGCGCCGGGCCATCGTGATCGGTTTCGTGGTCTCGGTGGTGGCCTCGCTGATGTTCCTCGCGGTGGCATCCGCCCCACCCGCTGCGGACTGGCCCAACCAGGAGGCGTTCGTGGCCATCCTGGGCTTCGTTCCCCGCATCGTGGCAGCCAGCCTGGTGGCCTACGCCGTGGGGCAGTTGCTGAACGCGTGGGTCCTGGTGCGCATCAAGGCGCGCACCGGTGAGAACTCACTGTGGGCCCGCCTTCTCGGCTCCAGCGCCGTCGGATGTGCGGCGGACACCGTCATCTTCTGCACCATCGCGTTCGGTGGGGTGGTGGGGGCGGGGACGCTGGCCAACTACATCCTCGTCGGTTACATCTACAAGATGCTCGTGGAGATCATCATGCTGCCGGTCACCTACCGCGTGGTGGCGTGGGTGAAGACGCACGAGCCGACGTACCGCACCTCCGCCTGAGGGACTCAGCTGTTGTAGAAGCGGCCCAGGAACTCGGTGCGGAACGCATCGAAGTCGCCGTGCTGCATCGCCGTGCGGATGTCGTCGACGAGCCGTACCGTGAACCGCTCGTTGTGGATGGTGGCCAGGGTGGAGGCCAGCATCTCCTTCGCCTTGAAGAGGTGGTGCAGGTAGGCCCGGGTGTAGCGGGTGCACGTGTAGCAGTCGCAGCCCTCGTCCAGCGGGGAGAAGGCCCGGCGGTGACGGGCAGCATCGACGTTGTATCGGCCCCGGGTGCTGTAGATCGCCGCGTTGCGCGCCACGCGCGAGGGGTTGACGCAATCGAAGGTATCCGCGCCGGCCGCGATGGCGGCGAACAGGTCGTCGGGTTCCGAGAGGCCGAGCAGGTGGCGCGGCTTGTCCTCGGGCAGTTCGTCGCTCATCCAGCCCACGATCGTCCCGAGGTTCTCCTTCTCCAGGGCCCCGCCCAGTCCGAACCCGTCGAAGCCGGCACCTTCGACATCGAGCCCTGCGAGCCCGCGCGCGGCGTGACGTCTGAGGTCCTCGTGCTGGGCTCCCTGCACCACCCCGAACAGCGCCTGGTACGGCTTGTCGGCGCGTTGCCGGGTCAACCGACGATGCTCGGTGAGACATCGAATGGCCCAGGCGTGAGTGCGTTCCACGGCGAGTTCCTGGTAACCACGGGTATTCATCAGCGTCGTCAGCTCGTCGAACGCGAACATGATGTCGGCACCC
>CAZPSO010000107.1:0-8718 GCA_964588895.1 uncultured Tessaracoccus sp. | reverse complement strand
CGGACATGCCGAAGAACTTCCAGACCTCGCAGTACGACGAGCCCATCGCCTTCGACGGACGGGTGGAGCTCGACGTCGACGGCGAGCCGGTGGTCATCGAGATCGAGCGAGCACACATGGAGGAGGACGCAGGCAAACTCACCCACGTGGGTGGTTCCGCGGGCCGCATCCACGGTGCCGAACACTCCCTGATCGACTACAACCGCGCCGGTACTCCGTTGATCGAGATCGTCACCCGACCCATCCTCGGCACGGGTGCGCAAGCGCCCCGGGTGGCGCGGGCCTACGTGGCGCACCTGCGTGAGCTCATGCGCGCACTCGACGTCTCCGACGTGCGCATGGAGCAGGGATCGTTGCGTTGCGACGCCAACCTCTCCCTCGCGCCGAAGGGTTCGCAGGTGCTGGGCACCCGCACCGAGACCAAGAACCTCAATTCGCTGCGCTCCATCGAGCGTGCCATCACCCACGAGATGCGCCGGCAGGCTGCCCTGTTGCGCGCAGGGGGGCGCATCATGCAGGAGACTCGCCACTTCGACGAGGCCACCGGCACCACCCGGCCGGGCCGCTCGAAGGAGCAGGAGGAGGACTACCGCTACTTCGCGGAACCGGACCTGGTTCCCATCGCCCCGACCGCGGACTGGGTGGAACAGCTCCGGGGCACATTGCCGGAACCTCCCGCCGAGCGCCGCCGTCGGCTGATGGAGGCGTGGGAGCTGGACGAGGTCACCATGACCTCCATCCAGGCCGCCGGTGCGGTCGACCTGATCGAGGACACCGTCGCCGCCGGCGCGACCGCCACATCTGCCCGGAAATGGTGGATGAGCGAACTTTCGCGCCGGGCCAATGAGGCCGGCGTGGAGTTGGCGGAGCTTGGCCTCCGCCCGCAGGACGTGGCAACCACACAGGCAATGGTGGATTCCGGCGTTCTCACCGACAAAATGGCCCGGCAGGTCTTCGACGGCCTGATCGCGGGTGAGGGCACGCCGGAGCAAATCGTGGACTCACGCGGGCTGAAGGTGGTCTCCGACGACGGCGCGCTTGGGGCTGCCGTCGACGAGGTGATTGCTTCCAACCCGGACGTGGCGCAGAGGATTCGCGACGGCAAGCACCAGGCCGCCGGCGCGCTGATCGGCCAGGTGATGAAGGCCATGCGGGGCCAAGCGGACGCCGCGCGGGTCCGGGAGCTGATCATGGAGAAGCTGGCGTAGGGCCGGGCCCCTCACATGGGAGGCACCGAACCCGTCAGTTGCTCGACGATCTCCGGCTCGCCCACCAGCTCCACATCCGCGTCGTGGGTCCGGCCACTGAGGAAGTAGACCAGTTCCGACGGGGCGCCGACCAGGTGGACCGTGTGGTCACCCCGGCCCCTGGCCACGGCCCGGGACCCCCATTGCAGGTTCAGGCGGGCGTCCACCTTGGCGCGCCGGGCCAGCATGCCCGCCAGCTTCCACAACTGCCGCTGATCGTCCTCGGAGAAGTCGGCCTGCCGGTCTTGGGGCTTCAACACGTCGAGCAGATGGATGGCGAGCTCCGCGCCGTTGACGAAGCGGTCGAGGGGGCGAAACAGCAGGGCCGGGGTACGCAGCTGACGCACGATCTCCTCGTAGCCCATGGTGTGGAGGGCCTCCGTCTGCAGGCGCTGGGTCCGTTCCGCGAACCGCTGAACGAGGATTCCAACGGCCGCACTGGGACGGTGCTCCCGGATCCACACGTGCGCCGCGAGGTCTTGGGTCTTCCAGTCCCCGGCAAGGGTCGGGGCCAGGGGCCCGAACTCCTCGAAGGCGTCGCAGAGTTGGGCACGGGATCGTCTAGCCAGGGTCATGGAATGAAAGCCTACTGCCACGTCGTGACAGAATTGCGCCATGGACATCTGTTTCAACGACGACGGGCTGCTGCCGGCCATCGCGCAGGACCACCTCAGTGGAGAGGTGCTGATGCTCGCGTGGATGGACAAGGAGGCGCTGGAGCGGACCCGGCACACTGGTCGGGCCACCTACTGGTCGCGCTCGAGGCGCCAGTACTGGACCAAGGGGGAGACCTCCGGCAACATCCAGGAGGTGCTGGCCATGACCCTCGACTGTGACGGCGACGCGCTGCTCCTGCGCGTCAGGCAGACCGGTCCCGCCTGCCACACGGGCACCACGAGCTGTTTCACCCACGAGATCGGGATGGAACGGTAGTGCGCATCGAACCGGATCTGGCCGAGTTCCAGGAATTGG
This sequence comes from uncultured Tessaracoccus sp., assembly GCA_964588895.1. Lineage (GTDB taxonomy): Bacteria > Actinomycetota > Actinomycetes > Propionibacteriales > Propionibacteriaceae > Arachnia. The sequence goes on along the minus strand of CAZPSO010000107.1, from coordinate 6,499 downwards.
CCCGCCAGCGTCGCGTCATCAGCGTGCACGCCCGGATGTTCGCCGACGACCTCACCCCGGTGGCCCTGTACTCCGCCCTGTGCGGCGAGCGGGAGGGGACCTTCCTGCTCGAGTCCGCCGACGCCGGCATCTGGTCGCGTTACTCGTTCGTCGGGGTCCGGGCTGCTGCCACCCTCACCGAGCACCAGGGCCAGGCGCACTGGCAGGGCACACCGCTGGTAGGCATCGACGAGGGTGACCCGCTCGAGGTGCTGCGGCAGGTGCTGGACGAGTTCGCCACGCCAGCCACCCCCGGGCTGCCCCCGTTCCATGCCGGCATGGTGGGATACCTCGGCTACGACGTGGTCCGGCGGCTCGAGTCCCTGCCGGACACCTGCGTCGACGACCTGGAGTTGCCGGAACTGGTCATGATGCTGACCTCGCACCTCGCGGTCTTCGACCACCACACGAGCCAGGTCTGGCTGATCGCCAATGCCATCAACTTCGACAACTCCAGTTCCGGCGCCGAGAGGGCCCACGCCGACGCGGTGGCCGCGGTGGCGGGCATGGCAGACGACCTCCGCCGGCCGCGTGCCTCCCTCACCGCTCCCGTCGCGGACCCGCTGCCCGTGCAGATCATCCGACAGCGCAGCCCCGAGGCGTACCAGGAGATGGTGCGGGAGGGCATCCGCCAGATCCGGGCGGGGGAGGTGTTCCAGGTGGTGCTGGCGCAACGCTTCGACGTCGAGTGCGACGTGGATGCGCTGGATCTGTACAGGTCGCTGCGCCAGACCAACCCCAGCCCTTTTCTCTACCTGCTCCGCCTGCCCGGTTTCGCCGTGGTCGGATCCTCACCGGAGGCGCTGGTCACCGTGAAGGATCGACTGGCCACCACCCGCCCCATCGCCGGCTCCCGCCCTCGGGGTGCCACCGAGGCCGAGGACCAGGCGATGGAGGCCGAGTTGCTCGCCGATCCCAAGGAGCGGGCCGAACACGTGATGCTGGTGGACCTCGGCCGCAACGATCTCGGCCGGGTGTGCAAGCCGGGTACCGTCACGGTTCACGAGTTCATGAACGTCCATCGCTACAGCCACATCATGCACCTGGAGGCAGCGGTGACCGGGGAGCTGAATGAAGGACTCACCGCGCTGGATGCCACCCTGTCGTGCTTCCCGGCCGGCACGCTCTCAGGCGCCCCCAAGGTGCGGGCCATGGAGCTGATCGATGAACTGGAGCTCACGCGACGCGGTCTCTACGGGGGCGTGGTGGGCTACTTCGACTTCGCCGGCAACTCCGACGTGGCCATCGCCATCCGGACCGCGGTGATCAAGGACGGCGTGGCCCACGTCCAGGCCGGCGCAGGGATCGTCGCCGATTCGGTCCCCGCCACGGAGGACCAGGAGTGCCAGACAAAGGCGGCCGCGATGGTGGCTGCCATCGGCCGGGCCCGTGGACAGGTGGGTCGGTGAGCGCGGTGAACGTGCCGGCCCGCCGCCCCTTCGAACTCGCCGCCATCGCCGGTGCCCTCCTGGCGGCCGGCACCGCACAGGCCATTGATGCGCCCCTCGTGCTGGCGGTGGCCCTGGCATGTGCGGCGGCCGCCGTCGCAGGCCTGATGCTGCACGGGATGGCCCTGAAACTCATCGCCTGGGTGCTGCTCCTGCTCACGGTCCTGGGCATCATCGGCGCCATCGAGCACGCATCGGGCTGGAAGTACCTCGCCATCGCTGGTTTGGCGAGCGCGCTGCTGGCCTCCCGCGTAATCACCCGGTTCGCGTCCTCATGGGACCGGCAGGTGACGAGGCGGCGTGACAACGCACCGCCCGACCTCTGGAAACAGCAGGACGCGGGTCTCGACGGCACCGACGACGTTCCCAGTGGCGAGGATTCACGCTAATCTTCCAACGAAGTCACCGTCATCGAACTGAAAGGCCCCCAGTATGGCTCGGACTCCGCAGTACTACCACCACGGGCGCAGCCCAGCCGCCTGGACCGGCGCCGTCGTTGCCTCGATCGGCTTCTTCATCGCTGCGATCGGTTCCGTGCTGGGCCCCAGCTGGCCGGTGGTCATCATCGGTGCCGCCCTCATCCTGGTCGCCGGCCTAGCCACCATGATCATGAAGGTCATGGGCTTCGGTCAGCCCTGATGAGTGTCCTTGACGGCATCGTCGCCGGCGTCCGGGAGGACCTGGAACAGCGGCGGGCCACCGTGGCACTCGAAGACCTCGAGGCGCAGATCCAGGAGCGCGAGCCCGCGCTGAGCGTGCTGTCCGAGCTCCGCGCACCCGGGTTGTCGGTCATCTCCGAGGTCAAGCGCTCTTCGCCGTCAAAGGGCCACCTCGCCGAGATCCCGGCGCCTGCCGAGATCGCCCTCAGCTACCAGCGAGGTGGCGCCGCAGCCATCTCCGTCCTGACGGAACGACGTCGGTTCGCTGGGAGCCTGGGCGACCTCGACGCCGTCCGTGGTGCGGTATCGGTGCCGGTGCTGCGCAAGGAGTTCATGGTGGACGAGTACCAGTTCTACGAGGCACGCGCGCACGGCGCCGACCTGGTCCTGCTGATCGTCGCCTCGCTGGAGGATGCCCAACTGCGCCGGTTCCACGCCCTCGCGCTCCGGTTGGGGATGACCCCCCTGGTGGAAACCCACACTGCCGACGAAGTGGACCGGGCCCTTGGCCTGGGGGCAGACCTGATCGGCATCAACAACCGCAACCTCAAGACCCTCGACGTGGACCTGGCCACTTTTGCTCCGCTGGCCGCCCGCGTCGCCGGCCGGGCCGTGGTGGTGGCCGAGTCCGGGATCATGAACACCGCCGACGCCCAGCGCGTCACCAACGAGGGCGCCGACGTCGTCCTCGTGGGCGAGGCGCTGGTCAAACACGGCGACCCCGGTGCCGCCGTGGCCGCCATGCGGGGCCTGCAACCTCGGCCGTCTTGACCGTTGGCGGACGCCGGGGACGGGTTGTCCCGGCCGATATGATCGCCAGCATGACCCGTTATCCCGATGACCGAGGCCACTTCGGTGTCTTTGGTGGCAAGTTCGTGCCCGAGGCGCTGCAGGCCGCCCTTGACGAGGTGACCGCCGAGTTCAAGGCAGCGATGCAGGATCCGCAGTTCCTGGACGACTTGGCCAGGCTGCAGCGGGATTACTCGGGTCGGCCCACACCCATCACGTTCGCCAGCACCTTCTCGAAGCACGCCGGCAACGCGCGGGTGCTGCTCAAGCGGGAAGACCTGAACCACACCGGGGCCCACAAGATCAACAACGTGCTCGGTCAGGCGCTGCTGACCAAGCGCATGGGCAAGACCCGTGTGATCGCGGAGACCGGCGCGGGACAGCACGGCGTGGCCACCGCCACTGCTGCGGCGCTGCTGGGCCTGGAGTGCCGCGTCTACATGGGTGAGGTGGACACGAAGCGCCAGAGCCTGAACGTGGCCCGCATGCAGCTGCTGGGTGCGGAGGTCCATGCCGTGGCGCACGGGTCACGCACCCTGAAGGACGCCATGAACGAGGCCATGCGCGAGTGGGTGGCCAGCGTCGACCACACGCACTACCTGATAGGCACGGTCGGCGGCCCCCACCCCTTCCCCTGGCTGGTGCGGGAGTTGCAGCGCGTCATCTCCACCGAGGCGCGCCAGCAGGTCCTCGACACCTACCAGGGCCTGCCCGACCACGTCCTGGCCTGTGTCGGCGGAGGATCCAACGCCATCGGCATCTTCGCGGACTTCATCGACGACGAGTCCGTCGGCCTCATCGGCTACGAAGCCGCCGGGGAGGGGCTGGATGGTCACCGGCACGCCGCCACCTTCGCCAAGGGCCGCCCGGGAGTCCTCCACGGCGCCCGCACCTACGTCCTGCAGGACGCCGACGGCCAGACCACCGAGTCACATTCCATCTCGGCCGGACTCGACTACCCCGGGGTGGGCCCGGAGCACGCCTGGCTGAAGGAGACGGGGCGGGCCACCTACGAACCCATCACCGACGAAGAGGCCATGGACGCGTTCCGGCTGCTCACGCGCACCGAGGGCATCATCCCGGCCATCGAGTCGGCCCACGCCCTGGCCGGGGCGTTGAAACTTGGCCGTCACCTCGCCGAGACTGATCCGGAGGCGGAACCCTTGCTGCTGGTCAGCCTCTCGGGCCGGGGGGACAAGGACACCAACACTGCCTTCGAGTGGTTCGGGATGTCCGGGGAACCGGACCTTGTGGTGGGAGGTCAGGCATGAGTTACGACGACCAGGGCAGGCTGGGCATATCCGGCAGGGTGATCGCCGATGCGGTGGCCGAGCAACGTGCGGCGCTGGTGTGCTACCTGTCCGTGGGCTATCCCACCGTGGATCGCAGCATGGATGCGTTCCAGGTGGTGTGCGACGCCGGCACCGACATCGTGGAAATCGGCATTCCCTACAGTGATCCGGTGATGGACGGCCCGGTCATCCAGCGTGCCGCCACCCAGGCGCTCGCCGGGGGGGTGCGCACCCGTGACGCCTTCCGGGCCGCCGAGACGGTCGCCGCGGCCGGCAAGACCCCCGTTGTGATGACGTACTGGAACCTGGTGGAGCAATACGGTCCGGAGGCGTTCGCCCGAGACCTGGCCTCCGCCGGCGGGGCCGGGGTGATCACCCCGGACCTCGTCCCGGACGAGGCGGATGAGTGGATGGCCGCCTCTGACGCCCACGGCATGGATCGCATCTTCCTGATCGCACCCTCCTCGAGCAACGATCGCATCGCCAGCACCATGAGGGCCTGTCGCGGGTGGGTCTACGCCACCTCCGTGATGGGGGTCACGGGGATCCGGGCCTCCACCTCGGACGCCGCTCCCGTCATTGTGCAACGCGCGCGGGACGCCGTCGCCGACATCCCTGTCGGCGTGGGACTGGGAGTCTCCAACGCAGACCAGGCTGCCGAGATCGGCGCCTACGCGGACGCGGTGATCGTCGGGTCGGCCCTGCTGCGAACCATCAACGAGGACGGATCCGGTCTCGGGGCGCTGGAGAGGATCACGCGTGACCTCGTCGAAGGCGTCCGGAGGGCCCGCTCGTGATTTCACGACGAAGCCTCCTGGGGGGTCTGGTGGTCCTGCCCCTGGCCGCGTGTGGCCTCCGGGAGGAACCCGCGGCGCAGGTGGTGGGAGACGACGGCTTCAACGGGACGCGGCTGCCGAGCGGACCTGCACTGCCCGACGTCACCCTGACCGACACCACGGGGGCGCCCTTCAACCTGCGCACTGGTTTCACCACACCCATCGTCGCGCTGTTCTTCGGGTACACGAACTGCCCCGACGTCTGCCCCGGCATCATGGCCGACATGGCCACCGCCCGGCGCCGCCTCGAAGGGGACCTCGGCAGCCAGGTCTCGCTGGCGGTGATCACCACCGACCCGGCGCGTGACACCCCGGAGGCACTGGGAGAGTACCTGCAGCGCGTGGACGAGGACTTCATCGGACTCACCGGGGAGATCGACGACATCCTCGCCGCCAGTGCACCTCTGGGGATCGCCATCGAGGAGGGCAAGCAACTGCCCTCCGGTGGCTACGAGGTGGACCATTCCAGCCAGATCCTCGGCTTCAACCAGGAGCGCTGGATGGAGGCGTTGTGGAGTCAGCCCAGCATCGGCGACCTGCGTGACGACCTCGCCACGTTGGTGGGCGCTGAGGGTTCCGGCGGCTGACGCAGCGGCGTAAACGCTCCATTTCGGCGAAGTTACAATTGTGAAACAGCCGGTTGGCGCCTGATGGGATCCGGAATCCGCGTGGTTATTTTGGACGTGTGATATCCGAGCCGCAATCCGTGTTCCCGCGACGTAGCCCCCAGGGGCTCTACGATCCGGAGTACGAGCACGACGCCTGCGGCGTGGCGTTCGTCACCCACCTGGACGGGGTCCCCCGCCACTCCATCGTGGAGCAGGGACTCGAGGCCCTGCGCAACCTGGACCACCGCGGGGCGACCGGCCTGGACGATGGTGCGGGTGACGGCGCCGGGATCATGATCCAGGTCCCCGACCGGTTCTTCCGGGCTCTGCTCGGCGACGTGCTTCCCGGGGTTGGCTCCTACGCCGTGGGGATGGCGTACCTCCCCGGTGACGAGACGAAGCGGGCCGGGGCCAGGCGGATGATCGCGAGGATCGCGGAGCAGGAGTCCCTGGAAGTGATCGGATGGCGCGAGGTGCCGGTTCACACCGATTCCCTGTCGCCGATCTCGCTTGCCACGATGCCGCACTTCGAACACCTGGTGGTGGCCGCGCGCGACCGACGCCCAGGTGTCGACCTGGACCGGCTGGCCTTCGTGCTGCGTCGCCGGGCGCAACACGAAGCGGGGGTCTACTTCGCCTCCCTGTCCGCCCGCACCCTGGTCTACAAGGGCATGCTGACCACCGGCCAGCTCGAGCTGGTCTTCCCCGAGCTCCACCACCCCGACATGGTCTCCGCCCTGGCCCTGGTGCACTCCAGGTTCTCCACCAATACCTTCCCCGCCTGGGAACTCGCCCATCCCTACCGGCTGATCGCGCACAACGGTGAGA
>CAZPSO010000106.1:0-8740 GCA_964588895.1 uncultured Tessaracoccus sp. | reverse complement strand
TGAAGTACAGGATCTGCTCACAGTTGTGGCTGCCGATGTCGGTCAGGATGCCGCCGTAGTGTTCCTTCTGGAAGAACCAGTCCGGACGGGTGGCGGGCTGAAGGCGATGTGGCCCCATGTTGAGGACCTGGATCACACGGCCGATGGCCCCGTCACGTACCAGCTGGCTCGCCAGAACGGCCGCCTCCACGTGGACGCGCTCCGAGTAGTAGACGTTGTACTTCTGTCCGGTTCGCTCGACCGCTGCCTTGGCCCGCTCGAGTTGTTCCAGGGTGGTCATGGGCGTCTTGTCGGTGAAGTAGTCCTTGCCGGCCTCCATCACCCGGATCCCGAGATCAGCGCGCTGGCTGGCGATATCAGCCGCCGCCACCATCTTCACCTCGTCGTCCGCCAGGAGCTCCTCCTCGGAGGAGGCGACATGCACGTCGGGGAACTTCTCGAGGAACATGCCAAGCAGCTTCTCGTCATCGTCATAGACGGACTTCAGGGTGGCCCCTGCACCGATGAGGCCAGAGGTCATCCCGAAGATGTGGCCATGGTGCAGACCAGTCACCGAGAACGTGAATTCCCCCGGCTCCACCACGGGCTGGGGTAGGGGATCCGGTGCGTAGTTCATTCCATCGGTCTTCGACACAAGTCAACCTTTCAAGTGTGCGTAAGCGAGCGATCTCGACTCTCTTTGCAGCCTACCGGCGAGGCGGGGTGGGTGGGCGGCTCGGCCAGATCTGCTCGTGCTCCACTCGCCCTGACGCAGACTTCCCCTCTCCTTCCCGCCAGAGCAAAGTTGCCGAGAGGCTGGGCGGTTGGTCGAGTGAGTGGGTGCCTGGGCCACACTAGGGTGCAAGCCGACAAGTCGAGGAGGTGGGCATGCCCCGTCGCCACCGTCCCCGCGCGACCGCTGATTGGACGCTGGCCTCGGCCGTCGCCGCGTGGCTCGTCTGGGTGCTCTCGATGCCCCTGTGGACGGGGCGCTCGGCCGCGCCGAGCTCGCCCTACGTCGTGGCGCCCCTGCTCGTGGTGGGTGGAGTGGCAGCCGGTCGCTTCCTTGCCCCGCTGTCTCGCCGATGGCGGGTGGCCGAGTTGGTTCTGCTGGCGGCCATCGTCTTCCTCGCCACCAGTGAGGTGTACGCCAACGCCCAGGGGGCGGTTGGCGTGCAACTGGTGGCGCTGACCGGCCTGGTGCTGCATACCGGGGTCTCGGCGCGGGGCGATGGTGGGCAGGCAGCCCACCTGTTCGCGGTGGGCGTTGCCATCCTGGTGATCGGGGTGCTGCTGGCGGCACGATCCGATGCCGCCGCCATCCTGGTCCTCCCCACGGCCATCCTGATGGCCCTGGCGCTGGGATATCGGAACGGGCCTCCCCGTGGCCTCACGGCCCTGGCCGCGACGGCGTTGCTCGCCCTGGCCACCACCACCGTCGGCTGGCTCGCGACGCTCACCGTCTGGCCAGAACACCTCCGGTCCGCTCGGAGCCTCAGCCAAGCCCGCCACACCCTGTGGAGCGATGCCCTGGCCTTGTGGCGGCAGCACCCCTTCACTGGCGCCGGCCCCGGCTCCTTCCGCGATCACTCCGAACTGGCGGCCTCGCGGCCGGACCTGGAGGCCGTGCACTCCTCCGTGCTGCAGGTGGGATCCGAACTGGGCCTCGTTGGGTGCGTGCTGCTGGCGGCCCTGCTCATCGCAGGCCTGGCCTTGGCGGGAAGGGGGGACCGTGCCTCGTCGCTGATCGCGATGGCGGCCTGGACAGCCCTGGGCATCCACTCGGTGATCGACCACCTCTACGAGTTCCCCGTCGTCACCCTCACCGCCGGTCTGGTCCTTGGTTGGGCGAGCTCGGCACCCGCCCGCCGCCAGTCCTCCTGACTCGCCCTGGGATGCACCCGAGGGGGGTGGCGCGAAAGTGCCTCGCAGTGGAAGGATCCTGCACATGCAGGACCCCCACCCCTTGACCGGCCAACTGTTCGACTCCCCGGTGCCGCCTGGCACCGGCTGGCCGGGCGACCCTGCCTCACCGGGTACCGCGGTGGCGCACACCCCCGACGACGTCGCCCGCCTGGCGGCAGAAGCCTCCACCGTCGGCGACGTGGACGCGCTCGTTTCCGTCTGCCGGGCCTGCCCCCGGCTGGTGGAATGGCGCGAATCCGTGGCCACCACCGGGCGGAGGGCATCGTTCGCGGACCAGCCGTACTGGGGGCGGCCCGTGGCGTCCTTCGGCGACCCGGAGGCCCCCGTACTGGTGGTCGGGCTGGCGCCCGCGGCCAACGGCGCCAACCGCACGGGACGCATGTTCACCGGCGACCGCTCCGGGGACTGGATCTTCGCCGCCCTCCACCGGGCGGGTTTCGCCTCGCAACCCCACGCCGTGGCCGCCGGCGACGGCCTGGTACTGCGCGGTCTGCGAATCGTGGCCAGTGTCCGGTGCGCACCACCCCTGAACAAGCCGACCACTGAGGAGCGGGCGACATGCGCTCCGTGGTTGGAGCGGGAATTGCAGCTGTCGGCCGGCCACATCCGCTCCATACTGGCCCTGGGTTCGATCGCCTGGGACTCGACGTTGCGGACCGCCCGGCGGATCGGGTGGGCGGTGCCGACGCCCAAACCCCGGTTCGGGCACGGCGCCGAGACCCGGCTGGGCATTCCCGGACGCCCTCCTGTCCGCCTGGTCGGCAGCTACCACGTCAGTCAACAAAACACGTTCACCGGCAGGCTCACCGAGACGATGCTGGATGAGGTCCTCACCCGGCTGTGAGCCTCAGATCTCCGGGTGCTTCTGGGCCGAGGACTCTTCTGACTGTTCCCGGAGGACCACGCTCACCATCCCGTTCGGCTCGATCCATGCCTGCTCCACCTTGTCCATGTCGTGGATGCCGTGGAGCCGCAACTGGGACTGCACCTCCTCGTCGCTCATCAACTCACGCAGCATTGCTCGCCTGTTGAGCTGGCCGTCCTCCACCAGCGATCTCGGAGGGGCCTTGACGAGGCGCCCTACACGGGGCCACCGAAAGGACAGCGCATCGAGCGCCACGCTCCAGAACAACACCGTGAGCACCAGGACGAATCCGTCCCCGAGTGTCTCGCCGTCACCGGTCATGCCGGTGGTGGCGGCGTTGACAGCCAGCAGAACCACGAGCAGGTCTGTGAGCCCCAATCCCCCTGCCTCCCGCCTGCCCACCACGCGGAGCAGGAACATCAGCCCCAGGTAGGCCAGCGTGCCGCGCACGAACAGTTCTCCCAGGGGCAAGCTGGGAATCAGGACGTCGATCAATTCGTTCATGGGCCCTCCCGGTAGCCGATGTCCACCCGACTGCGGACACCGTGCATTCTGCCCCTGCGCGGGTCAAGAGCGCCGCTGTATTCGCGACTGGACGACAGCGCGTGGTCAGAAACCCTTGTACACTGATTCGTACACGTGTATGATTGTTGCATGCACGACAGCTACACCGATCGCCTCGAACAAGCCGGCCAGTTGGCTGGCCAGCTCGCCCAGGTGCAAGCTGCCCTCGTCGAACTCACTACGGGAATCCTGGAATCACAGGCCTGGGTCGGGGAGGGCATCCGCTCCCCCGAGCACTGGCTGCAGATCTACACCGGCCTCTCCCACGCCCAAGCCCAGCAACTGGTACGCATCGCGGAGAGATCCGAGGACCTCCCCCGGGTTCAGCAGATGATGGCCCAGGGCCGCCTCACCGCAGACCAGGCAGGGGTCATCGCCCGGCATGCCCCCAGTTGGGCCGAGGAGCGCGTGATCAACGTGGCCGAACTGTCCACCGTCACCCAACTGCAGCGGGTGCTGTCCCAATACTCCTTCGAACGCACCCCCGGCGGCTACGAGACCCCACCACCACCAGCCCACGAACAACCCGCCGAGCTGTCAATGCAGACCTCTGACGGCCGGTTCCGGCTCAAGTTCGAAACCGACGCAGCCCAGGGCGCCCTGGTGGAACAAGCCATCCGGGAAGCCAAGGACGCCGTGTTCACCAACGGCCACGTCCAAGCCACCCTGGCCGACGGGCTGGTGGAAGCCGCCTCCCGGTCCCTTGCAGCAGTCACATCCGTGGCGCGGCGCAGCCACTACAGGGTCCTCGTCCACCTCGACACCAATGGGCGCGGCTGGCTCAACAAGAAGGGTGCCCTCCCCCAAGAACTTGTCCAGGCCTACACGTGCGACGCCACCACCCGCCCCGTGTGGGAGACCGAAGGCGTCCCCGTCTCCGTGGGTCGCAACCAGCGGATAGTGCCCAACCGCACCCGCAAACTCGTCGAAGACCGCGACAAAGGCTGCCGCTACCCCGGCTGCCCTGTCACCCGATTCCTCGAAAACCACCACCTGATCCCCTGGAGTCAAGGCGGCCCCACCGACCTGGACTTCCTGATCTCCCTGTGCCCTCATCACCATGACCAACTCCACAAGGGGGCCTTCACCATCCAGGGCTCCCCCTCCACCCCCGACGGCCTGGTCTTCACCGCCGAATGGGGACACCGCATCGGCCGCCACATCCCCGTCAAACCCATCCAGATACCCGACCGGCCCCCACCCACCAGACCGGTTGGACCCCGAGGCGAACCCATAGAGGCCTTCTCGCTGCACTTCGGATTCCCGCCCGAGCCCGAACCACCAGACTGATCCAGCCAGCGGTCAGTCGCCACCCCTCGAGCCCCACGAAGGTCTCGCCCGAGCTGCGAGCAGCTCAGGTGGAACGGGCCGTCCCCCGGTGACGCCAGCCGGGCTGCACGCTCACCAACTTCAGGTCCATGAGCACGCCCTCCGCCACCGTCGCAGTCATGAACGTCTCCACGGGTTGGCGTCGCCGATCAGTGGGAGACCCAGGGTTGAGCAGCCGCATGCCGCCGGGCGTGACGGTGTCCCATGGGATGTGGCTGTGGCCGAAGACCAGGACATCCGTGCCGGGGAAAGCCGCGTCCATCCGACGCTCTCGCCCGGACGCCGCGCCGGTTTCGTGCACGACGGCGAACCTGACGCCCTCAATGGTCACGGTGGCGACCTCCGGCAAACGGCCACGCAGTGGCTCACCGTCGTTGTTCCCGTAGACGCCGATCAGCTGTCCGGCTCTACCGTGCCCGCGCCGGAGGCGGGATTCCAGTGCATCGAGCAGGGCAACATCCACCCAGTCCCCGGCATGGATGACCACGTCGGCTGCATCGATCGCCGTCCAGAGTTCGGGCGGCAGGTCGCGCGCACGCTTGGGCAAGTGGGTATCCGCCAGGATCACCAGCGAAGTCCTCAAGGAACTCACCCCGATTCATCTCCGGACCCGTGGAATCAGAGAAGCCGCATGCCCGGGTTGGGTCATGCGGCGATGCCAGTGGAGCTAAGGGGATTCGAACCCCTGACCTCTTCCATGCCATGGAAGCGCGCTACCAACTGCGCCATAGCCCCAGGTGCCTGACTGGTCAGACAACTCGAAGGAGTTTACCGCATCCGGTCCCGGATCCGAAAATCGTGATCGGTGGCCGCCCGGAGGCCGGCGCGCCGGAGCCACAGCACCGGATCCGCCAACGCGGCCTCCGCCGAGCCGGCCAGTTGAACCAGTGAGTAGCCCCACTCCGGTTGCCGGTCCAACTCCCCTGCCACCACGGCCACCGGTGTCGACGGGTCAACCGCCGCGGCCAGCGACATGACGTGGCCCACCACCTTGCCACCCAGGGAACTGTCGTCGAACCGGCCCTCACCGGTCACCACGACATCGGCGCGGGCCACGGCGTCCGCCAGCCCCGAGGCCTCCGCAACGGTGGCAGCACCGGAGGCCTTTTCCGCGCCGTAGAGGGTCATGAAGCCAAAACCCACTCCCCCGGCTGCCCCTGCTCCGGGCAGGGTGTGGTCACCGCCCAGCGCCACCGCCCACCGCGCCAGGCACGCGTCGAGGAACGCGACGTCCTGTTCGTCGGCGCCCTTCTGCGGCCCGAAGACTGCGGCGGCACCTTTGGGTCCGAGGAGGGGGTTGTCGACGTCGGCCAGCAACGTGACGGGCGGCAGCCTGATCAGTCCGGAGTCGTCGATGCTGCCCAACCTGTCGAGGGCTGCGCCGCCCTCGGCGAGCGGATCGCCGTCCACGTCGAAGGCCCGGAGGCCGAGCGCGCTCAGAGCACCCCAGCCGCCGTCGGTGGAGGCGGAACCCCCGAGACCCAGCAGCACCCGGGTCGGCTGGCGCTGCGCAACCGCGCGCAGGACCTCACCCAGCCCGCGGCTGGTGGCGCCACGCGCGTCCAGTGCGCCCATCTTCGTGATGCCGGAGCTCTCCGCCAGCTCAACGGCGGCCACCGCGCCGGGCATCTCCAGCCAGCGCGCAGCGGTGGACCGGCCGTCGGGGCCGGTAACCCGCAGGACATGCCATACCGCCTCGGGCTGGTTCCCGGCCAGCGCCTCCAGGGTGCCCTCGCCGCCGTCGGCCATCGGGAAGACCAGCACCTCGTCATCGGGGCGCACCTGTCGCCAGCCGGCCGCGACCGCCCGGGCGGCCTCTGCTGCGGTGAGGGTGCCCTTGAAGGAGTCGGGGGCGATGACGACGCGCCTCATGCTGATCCCCTGTCCAGCCCCAGACGCAGGACCACCACCACGGCGGCGAACACAAAGACGGCCGCTGGCACCCACACCAGCCCCTGGGGTGCGGGCAGGGCCGTTGCTACCACCACGAGGCCGAGGCCCAGGACCGTGGCGCCCAGGAAGCCGGCAAAACGGTACCAATCACCGCGCATCCAGGCAGGTCCGGTGGGGGCCGTCCGGGCCGTCAGGGCCGCGCCCAGGTGAACCGCTCCCAACGCCAGCGCCACCACGGCAGCCGCCCACAGCGACTGCCCACCGCCCAGGGTCCAGCACCCGATGGCCCACGTCATCCAGCCCAGCGGGGCCAGGGAATCAGGCCGCCACGCGACAAGCCAGCCGAGCGGCAGCAGGGCCAGGGTCGGCCACACCCACGCCCCGGGCACGGCGACGATCACCGCCAGGCTGGCCAACACTGCCACCGTCAGCATCAGCCCGCGACCCCTCATGGCCGCCACCGGGGCATGGTGCGGGCCGCGTTCATGGCCAGGGTCATCACGGCCATCGAACCCGGCCCGGCCCACTCGGCGACGGGAATGCCCATCTCCTGCAGCCGTTGCAACCGGGTGGTCCGCTGCGCGCGAAGCAGCACCAGCGCCTCGGGGCGCAGCCCTTCATGGCGGGCCTCCACCGCCCCAAGCGACGCGGCATCGTGCGGCAGCACGTCGATGCAGACGACCTCCCCGCCCAGGTGGCGCAGCCGGGCCGCCTCGTCGAGGACGGCGGGTTCCATCAGGGGTGAGATCAGGAACACCAGGGTGCCAGAACGAAGGGTGGGCAGCTGCAAGGGCTGGGCGGGGGTGCGGCGGGTCCGATCGGCGCGGGACGCTGCGTCGGCCACACGAATCATCTGCCGCTGTCCGGTGCCGCGGGGGACCGAGCCGATCCAGGTACCCAGGTCGTGCACGGCCACGCGGTCGCCTGCCCGCACGTAGTGCTGGCTGATGCTCGTCATGGCGCGCACCGTCAGGTCGAGACTCGAGGTCCCGGCACCGTCGCTGAGTTCGCCCAGGGTGTCCACCACCAGCAGCACGTCCGTGTCGCGGTCGCTGTGGGTGGCCACCACGTGTGGCGTCCCCGTGCGGGCGGTGATGCGCCAGTGGAGCTGGCGCAGGCGGTCGCCGGGCTGGAACGCGCGCACGGTGGCGAGCGCGGAACCACTGCCCCGATGGAGGGAGGTGTGGGAACCCGAAATGCCGAGCGGGCGGTTCACACCCGCGGCGTGTTCGAGGGTCTCGGCCGCGGGGGTGACCGTGATCGTCATCGGTGCCAGCTGCGGAGCGGCACGCCAGCCGGCGCTCGCCTCCGTGACGCTGACCACGGGAGCCTTGAGGGCGTAACGCCCCCAGCTTCCGGGATGCATCTGCCCACCGACGCGTCGCTCCCCCACCGCGGCGTCACCGACCACACTGAGCGACGGTGTGGGGGCCCAGGCGGCGGCCACCATCCCGGCATCGGTCTCCACGCTCCAGGCGATGGCCTCCCCCTCGGCAATCGCGACACGGCCAGTCGGGGTGAGCCGCGCCGCGGCCTGCTTTCTGGGCCTGCAGGCCATGGACCAGCCCAACCACACCACCAGCGGCACCGCCAGCATGAGCACGTCGGTGCGGCCCAGCAGGATCGCCAACAGCACCAGCACGCTCCCCAGGGGCAGGGCGCGCTGGAACGCTGCGGTGGGGCGAAACGTCATGTCAGGTGGTCCGGCGCCTCGACGGAGCCCACCACGTCGGCCACGATGTCGGTGCCGCTGATCGCCTTCAGCCACAGTTCCGGCTTGACCGTGATGCGGTGCGCAAGCGCAGGCACGGCCAGCTGCTTGATGTCCTCGGGCAGCACGTGGTCTCGCCCGGAGAGCAGGGCCAGGGCTCGCGAGCAGGTCAGGAGCGCCAACGAGCCGCGTGGCGAGGCACCCACCATGGCGCTCGGATGCTCCCGTGTGGCGTGCACGAGCCGTACCGCATACTCGCCCACCGCGTCATCGAGGTGGATGTCCTCGGTGGCTTGCTGCATCTCCAGCAACTCGCCCTCCAGCAGCACCGGGTCCAGGCGGACGTCGTCCTGGCGGCGGGTGATCCGTCGCTGCAGCACTACACACTCCTGGATGGCGGTGGGATAGCCGAACGACAGGCGCAGCAGGAAACGGTCGAGCTGGGCCTCGGGCAGCGGGAACGTGCCCTCGAG
>CAZPSO010000105.1:0-8777 GCA_964588895.1 uncultured Tessaracoccus sp. | reverse complement strand
CCCCACACCCGAAAACCGGTGGTCCACCCACCCCGCGCCTACAAGGTGTTCCTCCAAAGATTGAAGATTCCGGACCCCAACAACCGGGACCAGCAAGGCCAACTGTCCTCGGATGCGGTCGCCTGACGAGCACGGCGTCGAGTTGCCGAAGTGCTTTGGCCCGTGCTTCGACCAACTCAGGACCGGCAAGGGCAGTGCGCCGGTAAACGGGGAAGGCGGTGCTCAGATCGCGGTGGAGGCATCGCTCAGGACCCGCCCGGTGGAGGCGGCGGGCAGGTCGCCAGTTGCGCTGCTCAGGACCCGGTAGAGACAGTGCGCAGGTCGCCGGTGGAGGCGCCGCTCGGGACCCGGAAGAGCAGTGCACAGATACCGCAGCAGAGGCAGTATCGAGGTCACGGTAGAGACAGTGCTCAGGACCCCGGCGGGTACACGCTGATCTCGTTGATCTGGGCCAGGTAGCGAGCTTCCTCATCCGGCACCGGGGGCAGGCTGGTCAGGTAGAACAGCAGGTACTGCGACGTCAGGTCGGTGGTTGGAGTGAGGGTGACTTCGGCGTCGACGTCCTCGGCGCGGGAAACCACGTCCCATTCACCTGCCGATGACATGGGCGGTTCGATGGCCGAGCGGTCCGTCGGAGCCCGCAGTTCCACCGTTGCGCCGGGCAGGTCGAAGAGCAACTCCACCGACCCAATGGTGCGGGGTTCACCCAGGTCGACGATCAGGCCCACACCCTCCTTGAGGCGACCAAGCTCCGGCCAGTTGTGGTAGCGCAGGGTGGGCCACCCGGTCTCCGGGTCGCCGTCGATGGCAAGGCCCACCAAGCCGGGATTCTCCTCGTCATTGCCATCGGGAGAGGGATCGAAGTCGATGGCGCGGATGATGCCGTATGCCTCCCCCGGTGTGGCGGGCTCGGGCTCGGCATCCCCCTCGCCCGGGGTTTGGCCATCCTCGGTCTGCTCCTGCTGCTGCCCGGGGGTGGGGGCGGCGCCGTCGTCATCCGCGTCCCGGCCACTGCCGAAGAGCCATGCCAGGGCAATGATCAGGGCCAACCCGGCCACGGCCACCATGACCCACATGACGAAACGGGTGCCCTCCAGCGAATTCTGGTCCCGCTTGGCGGGCAGGAGCGCGTCGTCGTCGATGCTCTCGTAGTCGTCATCATCATCGAGAGGCCGGTGGCGGGTACTGGCAGAGCTGGTGTGCGTGAAGGCCAGGTCGGTGGCCGCAGCGGCAGCCGGCGTGAGGGCCGCCTGCGGTGTGTCGACTGCCGCCTCGGGCATCACCGGAGCCATCCTGGGTTCCGCGGGAAGAGCCCGCACGCGGTGCTCCAGATCGAGGGACGCATCGGCGGTCCCGAGCACCTCGTTGAGTGCGTTGACCAGTTGCGAGGCGGTGGTGATCCGGCTCTCGCTCGCGGCACCGCGCTCCGTCAGTGCCGCGCTGCAGATGCGATCGAGGGCGGGGGAGACGCCTCCCCGCACCACGTGCGGCGGGGCAGTCTCGCCGGCGATGATGGGGGCCGCCGGCATGCCG
This sequence comes from uncultured Tessaracoccus sp., assembly GCA_964588895.1. GTDB lineage: Bacteria > Actinomycetota > Actinomycetes > Propionibacteriales > Propionibacteriaceae > Arachnia. Next base: position 7,244 of record CAZPSO010000105.1, on the reverse strand, counting down.
AAGGCGGCCTCTTCCGGATAGTGCACCACGAGCGTGGCGTAGAGCACCTTGGCCAGGCCCCTGACATCCGTCGCTTCCTTCGCGGCCCAGCTCGCCTCGGGCCCGGCACTGATGGCCGATTCGAGACCAAAGCCCACCAGCCGTACGGCTCCATTGGTGGTGATGACGATGTTGTCGGGGGTGATTTGCTCATGGAACAGGCCCTCGGTGTGCATGTTGGTCATCGCATCGGCCAGTTCGCGGGCAATCCATGCCGCTTCCAGGGCGCTGAGCGGGCCGTGGCTGAGCAGGGAGGTGAGGTTGGCCCCGTGGACGAACTCGCACACGATGTAGCCACCCACCGGCACATTCGCGTCCCGCTCCTGAACCGCATCCAGGACTCGCAGGAACCGCGAATCGGTGGCGACCGCACCCTTGCGCGCAGCCTCCAGCATGTCCTGCAGTCGGGGGTCCGCGGGTGCGAGGACGTGCACGAGCACGTCGCGGGAGAGCACCAGGTCATGGGCACGCCATGTTTCGATCCTGGAGCGCTGCGTGAGGAGTTCCTCCACCCGGAACCGCGTGGACAGGAGGGTACCGGGATCGATGATCGGGTCCACCACCGAGTCCTCGTCCTCGTCGATCACCACGGCGGGATGGATGGTGGTCCCCAGGACGGCCTGCACGTCGGTGGGTTCATCGTCAGGGTTGCCGGACGCCTCCACGAAGGATGGCTCATCCACGGGTGGCGGCAGGACCTCTGCGGAGTCCTCGGCGTCGGTCTCGAGCACCTCTTCCTCTACATCCTGGTGCTGGGTCTCGTTGGAACCGCCGTCCCACTCCGCGTTCGACGCGGTCGGGTCCGCGTCGGCTCCGGTGCTCCAACGTCCGCTTGGCTCATCGTCCCGCGCGTGGTCATCGTCGCTGATGATCGGGGTGAGCTGGGTGGGCATCAGGTCCTCGGTCAGCGAGGCCGGCTGCACGGTGGGAGGTGCGCTGGTGGCCGGTGCCTCAGGGCTGGCACCCTTGACGCTGCGGTCCGGACTCCCGGCAGCCGCCTTGCGGCGTCCCCCGCGGGTGCGGATCAGTTCACCGAGGCTGCGAAACTCGCGGACTTTCAGCAGCTTCCCGATCCCCAGGTAGATCACACCCATGACGGCCAGACCGGCCAGGACGCCGAACGCACCCCCGAGGACGCCGGAGCCGAGCTGGGTGTAGATGCGGGCGCTGAGCCAGCCAGCCAGGATTCCTCCGGGGAGGGTGCCGAGCAGAAGCCGCACCAGGTGGAGCCCAATCACCCGTCCCTCCAGCGCGGGCAGGCGCCTCTTCAGCATCTGCCAGGACCCGAAAACGCCCATCAGGTAAGCCACCGAGTAGGCCAGGGCCAGGGCAGCGGCCACGAGGTTGACGTCGTTGACGATGCCCACGAACAACACTGCGAACACCGCGTTGGCGCCGGCGATGAACAACTGCAGCAGGAAGGGGGTGCGGGTGTCTTCCAGTGCGTAGTAGGTGCGCAGGCAGACGAACTGGACGGTGAACGGGATCAGGCCGACGGCGAACGCGGTCAGCGCCCACGCCACGAGCTGGGCGTCGTCGGAGCCCTCGCCATGGCCGAAGAGCAGAGAGGCGATGGTGGGTGCCATGGCGAAGAAGCCGACGGCAGCCGGGACGATCAGGATCAGCGCCAACCGGATCGTCTTGAGAGCCTCCTCGGCCACCCCATCCATCTTTCCCGCCGCCGCCAGGCGGGAGGCATTGGGCAGCATCGCTGTGGCCAACGAGACAGTGATCAAGGAGTGGGGCAGGATCCAGATCAGGTGGGCATTGGCATACACATTGGCGCCGGCTCCGGCACCTGTTGCGGTGGCGGAAGTGGCGAGGCGGTTGATCACCATCAGCGCCAACTGGTTCACGGCCACGAATCCCATGGTCCACTTGGTCAGGGAGAAGGTCTTGCCCAGACCGGTGCCCTTGAGGTCGAACCGGGGCCGCAGCTTGAACCCCACCTTCCGCACGAACGGGATCAACACCGCCGTCTGGACAGCGATCCCGAGCGTGCTGCCGATGCCGAGCACCAGGACCTGTTGAGTGGTGAACGCTGCGCTGGTGTCGTTGCCGGTGCCCCACACCCACAGGTAGATCGACAACACCAGAACGCTGATCACGTTGTTGGCGATCGGCGCCCACATCATCGGCCCGAACTTGTCGCGGGCGTTCAGGATCTGCCCCAGCAGGAAGAAGGCACCGTAGAAGAAGATCTGCGGCAGCGTCAGGTAGGCCAGGGCCACCATGGACGCGTACTGGTTTGCGAGAGCGGGTTCCCGCCACGCGGACGAGCTGTAAATGGACATCACCAGCGGAGCGGCGATGGTGACCACCACGGCGACGGCGCCCACGATCAGCATGAAGGCCGTCAGAATGCGGTTGGTGTAGGCCTCGCCGCCGTCGTCGTCGCTCTTCATGTGACGCACGATCTGCGGGACCAGCACAGTGTTCAGGGCCCCGCCCGCGAACAGGATGTACAGCGAGTTGGGGACCATCGTCGCCAACTGCAGCATGTCGGCCTGGCGGGTGCCGTTGCCGAGGATGAAAGCGATCAGCATGACGCGGATCAGCCCCAGCGCACGCGAGATCAGCGTGCCCGAGGCCATCAGGGCGCTGGCCGAGACCAGCTTCTTCGTGCTACTGACTTGGTTGCTCACGGTCCTCCTCGGTCCGTTCGGCGCGGACCGCCCTGATGCGCAGGACGGTTCCACCCAGTACTACTGCACCCGAGACGATGATGATGAGCCAGCCGACGCGCCCGAACTCGGTGGCCGTGATCTGGATGGGTACCTCCTCGCCGAACGCCTGACCGCCCGCCGTTTCCAGTTGGGCAATCACCTGCACCACCCCATTGGACGTGGCCTCGGGCGCGACGTTGAGTGTCAGGGACTCTCCGGCGGGAACGGTTTCCACCTCCGTGGATGGCACGGAGATTCGTTGCGGCACCTCACTGGTGAAGTTCATCCGTACCCGGACATCGGTGGCCATGCCGTTGGCGATGGTGACCGGAAAATCGCTGGTGCGGGACCCCATCACGAAACCCCGCGCCGCGCTGATCGTGATCAGGTTGGGGTCCATCAGGGACACGGGCGACTGGCGGAGGAAGGCGATGGCCTCCTCCTCGGTGGGGAAAGCCGACGAAGCGGCGGTCACGGCAGCCAGCCGCGTCTGGGGCGCATCGTCTTCGCCCGTGAGGTCGGCGAGGAACCCGGCACGCGCCTCCAATCGTTCCACCTCGGCCATGAGGTCGTCCCACGGCTCCAGTTTCTCGGGTGAGGTGGCGGTGGCTTTCCTGTCCGGGGGCCGGGGCGCAATGTCGGTCTGGTGCTCCTCCAGGATCTGGGCCTGGGCGAGATGGTCGGGGGTGGTGAGCAGGTAGGTGGGTGTCTCGCGGGCCAGGAGTTGCTCGGCAAGCCTCCGGGTCAACACTTGGGGCTGCGTGTCGTCGCCGGCCGGGCCCATGCCCAGACGGCCAAGCGACCTGAACTGGACGACGGCCATGCCGCCGATGGATCCGCCGCGCACATTGTCCGCGAACACCGCCGCGATCCCGGTGGTGGAGAGATCTTCCAGCAACTCGTTCGAGGCGGCCTCGCCCACCTGAACCGCCAACTCCAGTTCGCGCAGGTCAGCGGGAACGGCGTCTTCTGCCCAGCCCAGGAACTCGTCCAGCCGGGTGTCTGCCGCCAGGCGAGCCACGTCGAGGTTTCCGTAGGGCAGGCGCATCACCTGCCCGGAATCAACCAGGCCCTCCACCAGGCCGAGCCACTCCGCGGCCTGGGGGTTGGCCACCTGCTGGACTCCCTGAATCGTGTGGGGACGGGCCATGGCGCGAGCCTCCACCACCAGGGCGGGGTCCAGCAGGATCGTGGAGCCGAGATCGGCCGCGCCGCGGGTCATCTCCATCAGGGGCCCCGTCAGCTGGTGGGTGAGGTGATCGCTGGTGAAATCCCCGTCGGTGGTGAGGGTTGGGGTGGTGGAGAGCTGGGTGAGCGTGGTGCGGGGAAGGTCGTCCTGGGTGGCAACCGCCAGGATCCGGCCGCGGCCCACCGTCTCGTGGCCCACCACCCGGACATGCGCGCCCAGCAGATACACGGCATCATCCGTCGAGAATCCGAGCTCCTCGACCGTGGCCGAGACGGTGAAGGTGGCCGTCTCACCCGGGCGGAACGGATCGTCGCGGGCGACGATCTCCAGGTGGCCCGAGGCCTCCTGCCGCAGCCGTGCGCCCACGGGGGAGGTGGCGGGGGAGGCAAGGATCCCGGTCAGGGAGTCGTGGGTGGTGATGGCTTCGGTGTAGCGCCAGAAGTGCACCACGACGTTGCGCAGATCCTCCTGGGAGCGGTTGAGCACCGTGCCCGACAAGGTGACAACCTGTTCCGGCTCCGATACGTCCAGGATCGGTGTGGAAATCGAGTCGATCACCACCTCGACGCGGGGCGTCTCGTCGGCGTGGGCGGCTGCCGTCGGTGACATCGACAGGACCAGCAACACCAGCAGCGCGAGCCAGGCCGAGACCGGCCGGTCAGATCCGTCGCCTCTGGAGGGCGCGTCGCACCCCATCAGATTCCCCGGACCATCCACCTCTCCAGTGTAAGAGATCTCCGGCGGACGCCGCGCCCGGCCGCTGGCCACCCCGGGGCCACTAGCGATCGGCCCACCAGGTCTTGAGCAGTGCGGCCGCCTCGTCCTCGGGCAGCGGGCCATTCTCGATCCGGTGCTCCAGCAGGAACTTGTACGCCTCTCCCACCTCACGACCCGGTTTCAGGCCCAGGATCTCCATGATCTGGGTGCCGTCGAGGTGGGGGCGCATCGCCTCCAGTTCCTCCTGGGAGGCCAGTTCGTCGATGCGCCACTCGAGCTCTTCGTAGCTGCGCCGCAGCCGGTCGGCTTTTGCGCGGTTGCGTGTGGTGCAGTCCGAGCGAGTCAGGATGTGCAGCCGCTCCAACTGGTCCCCGGCGTCACGGACGTAGCGCCGCACGGCCGAATCGCTCCACTGGCCCTCCGCGTAGCCGTGGAACCGCAGGTGCAGCTCCACCAGCTTGGCCACCGCCTTCACCGTCGCAGTGGGATACGACAGCGCCTTCAACCGCTTGGTCACAAGCTTCGCGCCCACCACGTCGTGGTGGTGAAACGTCACCTTGCTGCCCTCGAACCGGCGTGTGGCAGGCTTCCCCACGTCATGCAGCAGGGCCGCCAGCCGCCCGATGAGGTCCGGCTCGTGGTTGCGGGCCCTCTCCAGCTCGATCGACTGCTCCAGCACGGTCAGCGAATGCTCGTAGACGTCCTTGTGGCGGTTGTGTTCGTCCACCTCCAGGCGCAGGACGGAGAGTTCGGGCAGGAAGTGGTCGGCCACACCGGTGCGCACCAGCAGGTCCAGCCCTGCCCGAGGCGAGTCCGTCAGCAGCAGCCCGCTGAGCTCTGCCTGGATGCGCTCCGCGGACACGATCCCGATCCGTTCCGCCATGTCCCCCATCGCCGCCACCACCGGGGGCGCCACCCGAAACCCCAGCCGTGATGTGAATCGCGCGGCCCGCAGCATTCTGAGCGGGTCGTCGCCGAAGGAGACCTCCGGAGCCGAAGGCGTCTGCAACACACCCTCGGCCAGGTCCTGCAATCCGCCGTAGGGGTCCACGAAACGTCGCTTCGTGACCTCCACCGCCATGGCGTTCACGGTGAAGTCCCGACGCAGGAGGTCGCCCTCCAGGGTGTCCCCGAAAGCGACCACCGGCTTGCGCGTCTGCCCGTCGTAGGCATCCGCCCGAAAGGTGGTGATCTCGATCTGCCACTGCACGTCGCCGGCCCGCTTCACCGCCCCGATGGTGCCGAAGGCCCTGCCGATGTCCCATGTGCTGTCGGCGTAGCCGTCCAGGATCATCTTCGTGTCGTCCGGGCGCGCCGACGTGGTGAAGTCCAGGTCGTGACCCAGTTGGCCGAGCAGCGCGTCACGCACCGATCCGCCCACCAGGTACAGCTCGTGCCCGGCGTCGCGGAACGCAGCACCCAGTTCGTCGATCACCGCGGATATCCGCAGGAGTTGGTCGACGGCGTTGGTCTGCGCTTGGTTCAGGGTGGGCACAAGGGAACATCCTACGGGGCTGCTGTACGTGGCTCCACTTCCCCGGTGAGGCGGCGTGATGCAGTGGCGGGTCGGACTCGTCATTGAGCCCGGCCCGCCACGTCTGTCAGCCGTCCAGGTTGCGGACGGCGGTCTGGAAGAGGTCGGTGGTGGTGGCGTCGTGGGTGATCAGCATGTAGAAGGGGCGGTCCAGCGTCAGGGTGACGTCCACCATCGGAGCGCTGGCCACCTCGACGCCCAGTTCGGTCACGGCCGCGGCGACGGCGCCGGCCTCGCCGACGTCGATCATCGCCTGCTGCGCGGCCTGTCCCAGGAACAGTGGCGGCTCAGTGGCTGCGATGCCCTCCAACGGCCGGGTGCCGGCCTGGGTGAGGCTGGCGATGCCGAAGGCCTCCATCAGGGGCAACAGTTCGGTCTTGCCCTCCAGCTGGAACCGGGGGAAGGAGAACTGCACCATCCGTGGCTCCACCGATGCCAGCAGTTCGGCGCGGAGCTCCGGCGTGAGTTCCCCACCGCTGGCGGGCGACAAGATGAACGTGGCGCTGAAGTCTGATGTGAAGGGCACCTGCGCGGCCTGGAAGCCGCCGGTCTCGGCGTAGAGCATCTCCCTGAGGTGCCCGACGCGCGGGACCTCCGCCGTCGACCCGTCCTCGTTGTGGAACGAGAACGTGTCGGTGGGTGGGGTGAAGGGCCATTGCCACGCCGCGGCGAAGAGGAGCGCGTCTTGCAGCACGAGCACCAGGTCCGGGTTGGGCTGCATGGCCGATTCCTGGATCCGTCCGCCGGTGTGCTCGCGGACCCACTCGTCGAGGACCGCCTTGCTGTCCTCGGAGGAGAGGTCGGCCTGGGTCATCGTCGAGTCGAAGTAGCGAGACAGCGAATCCAGGTAGTCCTGTTCCACCGGCAGGTCCGGACGGACCACCACGTTGGTGGCGCGGTGCACGGCAGGAGTTTCGGGCAGATCGTCCTCGTCGACGGTGGCCGGATCCACCTCAAAGTCGCGCAGTTCGCCGGCCAGCGCGTTCAGCGCCACCTGGATGTCCTCGATCGGTGCGCCGAAGAGGGCCTCCAGCTCAGAGCGGGCGTCGTTGGTGGAGCCGCCGGCCAGCATGCCCAGCGCCATGCACAGGGACAGGGG
>CAZPSO010000104.1:2513-8795 GCA_964588895.1 uncultured Tessaracoccus sp. | reverse complement strand
GACCAGGGTCGTGAGGGGCTCGCCGCCAGGAAGAACGTGTGGGAGGTGGTCTCCGACGGGCTCGACTTCATCAAGGTGGGCAACTTCGAGATGCCGTCGCGTGCCTACGTCGCCTCCTTTGGTTTCAAGGGCCCGGACCAGCAGAAGCTCGCGGGGGTGCTCTCTGGTGGTGAGCGCAACCGTTTGAACCTGGCGCTCACCCTGAAGCAGGGCGGCAACGTGATCCTGCTGGATGAGCCCACCAACGACCTGGACGTGGAGACCCTCCAGTCGCTGGAGGACGCCTTGCTGGAGTTCCCTGGTTGTGCCGTGGTGATCTCCCACGACCGCTGGTTCCTGGACCGCGTCGCCACCCACATCCTGGCCTGGGAGGGCACGGATGAGGATCCCGCCCAGTGGTTCTGGTTCGAGGGCAACTTCGCAGACTACGAGGAGAACAAGATCAACCGCATGGGCGCGGAGGCCGCGCGCCCACACCGGACCAGCCACCGTCGCCTCACCCGCTGACCCCAGACACGCCCCAGGTCACGGTTCCGCCAGGCGTGACCTGCGGCTTGTCGTAGCCTTGAAGCATGAGTCAGGGGATGCAGGGTCCGCCACCTTGGCAGCAGAATGCAGCGGGACCGGGCGGGCAGCCGCCCCCCACGCCGCCCCACTTCCAGCCGCCGGGCCCGGGACGACCGCCCCCCGGATGGGCACCGCCCCCGGGAGGGCCCCCACCTCCAGGCGGCTCAATGCCCCGGTCCGCCGATCCGCACCGGCCGTGGGAGCAACCGCGGATGATCGACGGGACACCCGGGGTTCCCGTGGCGCCCGACTTCATCCAACGCGCCGGATTCCTCCTGCTCTGGGCCGCGATGCTGATGCTCCCGGTGACCATGGGGATCGTCCGGTTCATGTTCGCGCCCGCTGCCTGGCTGACACTGCTTTTTCTGGCCTGGGGCATCTTCGGCATCATCATTGCCCAGGTGGTCCTGGTTGGCCTGGCCATCTCGCACGGCCGGGGGTTCACGTCCAGCGCGCTCGGGTACCGGGCCGTGCTGGCGTCGCTGGCGTACTACGCGGCCTGGATCCTGCTGGCTTGGGGGCTCAATGATTGGGGTGGCGCATCCGGCGTCCTGTTGTCGCCGCTCGGTGAGCGGCTGGGACCCGAGCTCGCGGGCTGGGGCGACCTGGGGCTCATCGCGCTGGTGATCGGGACCGCGGCGGCCACCATGGTCTTCATCGTCCTCGACGGCAACCGGGTCAAGCGCCAGGCCCACCAGGCGTACCGGTCCGGCCACGCACCGTGGCAGCCGTAGCCGGCAGGCCGAGTTGGACGCAGAAACCCACACCGCCGACCGACTCCGGTTCGTGAGGACCACGTGAGCGAAGCCATGCCCCCGCTGCCGCCGTGGGTCCGCATCCTGAAGGGCGAGCCGGTGATCCCGCAGCAACCCCACCGGCTACAGGGGATCGGCCACAGCCTGCTGTGGGCCACCATTGTGGTGCTTCCCCTGGCATTGCTGGCCCTGCACTGGGTCACGCGGGGATTCGGTCTGGACACCTTGATGCTGATGGTGGTGTGGGCGGTGTGGATCCTCGTGTCGCAGGTGGTGTTGGGGGTGGCCGCCAGCCTCTACGCACCCGCCTTCACCACGCGTGCCATCGGGACCCGGGCGGCGGGCACATCGTTTGCCTACTACGGATGCTGGCTGCTGGTCCCCATCACGATGCCTGACGCCACGGCGGCCCTCGAAGGCAGACCGAGACTCCCTTCGCCCGCAGAGCAGGTGTTCGGCGGCCCTGCCAACACGGTGGTGTTCCCCGCTCTCATCCTGGTCGGGTTGGCGCTGTGGCTGACCACGCTGGTGTTCATCATCCTGGACGGGCGACGGGCGCGCCGCGATGCCGTCGCCGCCCACCTCGTGGCATCCCGTGCCGGGCAGGGGAGTCCGGAGGCCGAGCCACCGCCCCTCGGACTGGTTCGCAACCTCGACGGACGCCCCGGCATCCCGCAGCCGCCGAAACGCATCGAGTCCGCAGGCTACATCCTGGTCTGGGTGGCCATCATCTTCCTACCGCTGGCCGTCGTCGCCATCCGACTGTTCGTCACCGGGCTCGGGATCTATGCGCTGGTCCTTGCGGTACCGGCCCTGGTGGCCATCGTCGGTGGACAGGTGGTGATGGGCGGTCTGGCGACGGAACAGTCGTCCGGGTTCAGTGCGCGGGCCATGGGTACCCGGGCGGTGGGGTGTTCGCTTCTGTACTACGGCTGCTGGCTCCTGCTGCCGCTCACGGTCAGCGACGGGAACCCCATGACATCCGAGAGTTCTCTGTCCCCGATCGAACAGCAGTTCGGAGAGGGTGTGGCGGAAGCGTCGTTCTGGGCGGTGGCGGGCGTCGGTGTGGCCTTCTACGTCGCCACGCTCGTTTTCATCTGGCTGGATGGCGCTCGCGCGCGTCACCGGGCCATCGCTGCCCACCACGAATGGTTCGGAGCGGGACATTCCGCTGGTGGATGACCGGGGAGAGGCCGCTGGCTTCCGCCTGCGGGCTGGAGGATCAGTGGGTGGCCAACAGTTCTGCCAGTGACATCGAATGCCTGCCGGCGAGGGTTTTGAGCTGGGTCTGGCAGGAGAAGCCGTCGGCCAGCACGATGGCATCCGGGTGGGCCTCGATGGCGGGCGCCAGGTCATGCTCGAAGACCGCCACGCTGACGTCGTGGTGGCCCAGCTCCACGCCGAAGTTGCCGGCCAAGCCGCAGCAGCCACCCACCCGGATCAGGTCGGCGCCCGTGGCGGAGAGCAGCTTGTGGTCCTCCTGCCACCCGATCACCGAGGTGTGGTGGCAGTGGGGTTGGGCCACGATGGTGTGACCGGTCAGGTCCGGGACAGTGAAGTCGCGGTCCTTGGCCAGGAACTCCGCCAGCGTCAGCACTGCGCCGTTCAGCATCGCCACCTGTGGGTCGTCGGGCAGCAGCTCGGGGGCGTCGCTGCGCCACACCGCATTGCACGATGGCTCGAGGCCGACGATCGGCACCCCGTCGGCCACGATGGGAGCCAGTTGCGCGGCGGCCTGGCGCAGCTGGCGACGCGCACCGTCGAGCTGCCCGGTGGTGATCCACGTCAGGCCACAGCAGGCGGCACGATCCAGCAGGCGCGGCTCATAACCCAGCCGGGCCAATACCGTGGCGGTGGCCGCGAACGAGTTGGATTCGAAGCAGTCGGAGAAGCTGTCCACCCAGATCACCACGGGACCCTTGGAGCCCGTGGTGGCGGGGACGGTGGTGCGTGCACGAGCCCCCCGGTTGGCAAAGCGCGGGATCTCGCGACGGGCATCCACCCCGGCCCCCCAGCGAAGCCACCGGCCAAGGACGGGAAGGCGGCCGGTGAGGTTGACCAGCCCGCCCAGGCCCGGGAAGCGGGTGATCAGGCGGCCCCAGCGCGGGAGCCATCCCAGGGCGTAGTGGTTGCGGGGACGCAGTTTGCCCTTCCAGGTCTCGTGCAGGACCCGGGCCTTGTAGGAGCTCATGTCGATGCCGGTGGGGCATTCGCGACCGCATCCCTTGCAGGACAGGCACAGGTCGAGGGCCTCGTGCACCTCGGGCGCGGACCAGCCACCGGTCACCAGCGAGCCGTTGACCATCTCCTGCAGCACCCGGGAGCGGCCCCGAGTGGAGTCCTTCTCGTCCCGGGTGGCCTGGTAGCTGGGACACATGACACCGCCGGTGGACGTGACGTTGGCCAGGCACTTGCCCACGCCGCTGCACTGGTGCACCTCCTTGACGAAGTGCGGATCGGCCAGGTTCAGCGGGGAGGGGGCGACGGCCACCATGCGCAGGGCCTGGCTGGTGGGGTCCGGGTCCACCAGCACACCGGGGTTGAGGAGGTTGGAGGGGTCGAAGATGTGCTTGACCGCGGCGAACAGGTTCAGCGCCTCGGGGGAGTACATGTAACCCAGCAGCTCCGAGCGGGCCCGCCCGTCCCCGTGCTCCCCGGACATGGATCCCCCATGTCTGGCCACCAGTTGGGCGGCCTCCACCATGAAGGCACGGTAGCGCTGGGCCCCGTCGGGAGCCATCAGCGGAAAGTCGATGCGAGCGTGCACGCAGCCGTCACCGAAGTGGCCGTAGGGCAGGGCGTGCATGCCGTGCCGCTCCAGGAGCGCCTCCAGGTCGCGCAGGTACTGGCCCAGGCGCTCGGGCGGGACGGCCGAGTCCTCCCAGCCGGCGTAGGCGGGTTCCTCCAAGGAGACCCCGGCCAACCCCGCGCCATCGGCCCGGATCTGCCACAGTTCGGCGGCGCGGACCGGGTCGGCCACGATCCACCCGTCGAGCGCGTTGGCGGTGGCCAGCAACTGCTCTGCCCTGGCCGTGATCTCGGGGACGTCATCGCCGGTCAGTTCGATGAACATCCACCCGTTGCCCTCGGGCAGGTCGCGCACGGACTCCGGGCCGCGACTGCGGAGCACCACGTCGACGATCCGGCGATCAAGACCCTCGCAGGCGGTGGGACGGAAACGCAGGAGGTTGCCGATGTCGTCGGCGGCCTCGGGCATGGAGGGATACCCCAGGGCCACCATGATCCGGTGCTCGGGATCGGCGGCCAGCCGCACCGTGGCTCGCGTGATGAACCCCAGCGTTCCCTCGGTGCCGGCGAAGAACCGTGGCACGTCGAAACGGTTCTCGGGCAGCAGGTGCTCCATCGAGTACCCGGAGACCTGGCGCAGGAACCGTCCGAACTCCGTTCGGATCAGCCCCAGGTTGGCGGCCACCAGGTCACGCAGTCGAGGCAGGTCGTCGCGGCCCAGGACCAACAGCTCCCCGGTGCCCGTGATCACCTCGAGCTCCACCACGTTGTCGGCCATCCGCCCGTAGGCCAGGGCCCGGGGGCCGCACGCGTTGTTGCCGATCATGCCGCCGACCGTGCAGCGGTTGGACGTGGACGGGTCGGGCCCCAGGCGCAGGCCGTGGGGGCGGGCCGCCTGCTGAAGGGCGTCCTGCACCACACCGGGGTCGATCACGGCGGTGCGGGCCGCAGCGTCAATGTGGTGAATGGTGTTCAGGTGGCGGGACACGTCGATCACCAGCCCGGGGCCGACGGCGTTGCCCGCGCAGGAGGTCCCCGCACCCCTGGGCGTGACGGGGATCCCGGCCTTCAGGGCGCCGCGCACCACTTTGACCAGTTCCTCGCGGCTGCGTGGGAACGCCACCGCCAGCGGCGGAATGCGGTACAGGGAGGCGTCGCTCGAGAAGAGGGCGCGGGTGAGGGTGGAGCTGTCCACCACTTCCGCGGCTTCACCGAGATGGGTCCTCAGGGTCTCCAGGCGATCGATGGTTAGCGTCACGAAGCCTAGTCTGCCACCGACAGGACGGAGCTCATGGCCCTTCCCAGCGCCCGGAAATCCTCGCCGCTCATGGAATCGACCAGCACACCGCGGACGGCCGCCAGGTGAACGGGTGCCACTTCCTCGATCTTGGTCAGGCCGGCAGGCGTGAGCCGCGCGAGGATGCCGCGCCCGTCGTCCTGGCAGGTCTCGCGGGCCACCAGGCCCCGCTTCTCCAGCCGGGTGACGGTGTGGGTGAGACGCGAGCGGGAGTGGACCACCTCGTCGGCGAGCTGGCTCATGCGCATCTTCTGATCCGCGGCCTCGGACAGGCACACCAGGATGTTGTACTCGGCCATGTCCAATCCCTGCTGGCGCAAGTCGGCGTCAAGCGCCTGGTTCACGTGGGCCGTGGCGCGCAGATATGTGCGCCAGATCTTCTGCTGCTCGGAATCAAGCCACCTCACATGTGAATCGGACATGCTTCGAAGCATACCCGTGCGGTTTTCAACTTCCCGACCCGCCCCCGGAAATCCTCATGCAGGTACGCCCAACTCCGATAGGGTGCTTCAAGCCGCAAAGAAGCCAATAACCGGGAGGGTGGGTCATCATGGGCCTCCAAGAAGAACTGCTCAGCTCAGCGACATCGATCGGTGACATGCTGCGCCAGCGCATCGCACAGACCCCCGACAAGCGGGCCTACATGGAGCCGGACCCGAACCAGGACGGGAACTGGATCAACCACACCTGGGCCCAGACCGGCGAGATCGTGAACGAACTGGCCGCCGGCCTCCTGGCGCGAGGCCTGGACTACGAACAGCGCGTCTCGATCCTCAGCAATACCCGTGTGGAGTGGATCTTCATGGATCTGGCCATCGCCTGCGCCGCGGGGGCCACCACCACCGTCTACCCCAACACCACCGAGGGCGACGTCGCCTACATCATCGAGGACTCCGACTCCGTCATCGTGGTGGC
>CAZPSO010000104.1:0-2413 GCA_964588895.1 uncultured Tessaracoccus sp. | reverse complement strand
CCGAGGGCGACGTCGCCTACATCATCGAGGACTCCGACTCCGTCATCGTGGTGGCCGAGAACGCCGAGCAGCTCGCGAAGCTGCAGGCCACGGAGCAGTTGCGCGACCAGGTGCACACCATCATCGTCTTCGACGCCACGGGGGTGGAGCTGGATGACCGCGTCATCAGCTACCAGAAGCTGCGCGAGCTGGGATCGGAGCATCTGAAGCAGAACCCCGACAGCGTCCGGGAGGCCACGGATTCCACGCACCACAAGTCGCTGGCCACCCTGATCTACACCTCCGGCACCACGGGACAGCCCAAGGGAGTGCGCCTGCTGCACGAGTCGTGGGTCTACGAGGGCGCCGCCACCCGGTCGTGGGACCTGCTGCACCCCGACGACCTGCAGTACCTGTGGCTGCCGCTCAGCCACGTCTTCGGCAAGGCCTTGGTGGCCGTGCAACTGGCCTACGGCTTCTGCTCCGCCGTCGACGGACGCCTGGACCGCATCGTCCAGGGTCTGGGCGAGGTCCAGCCCACCTTCATGTGCGGCGCCCCCCGCATCTTCGAGAAGGTTCGCGCAGCCGTGCTCACGAAGGGCGGCGTCAGCGCAAGGATCGCCAAATGGGCGTTCTCCGTGGGCGCCAAGTCGCGTCCCTACCGCCTGGAGGGCAAGCCGCTGCCTGGCCTGCTGGGCCTGCAGTACAAGGTGGCCGACAAGCTGGTGTTCAGCAAGCTCAAGAACCGGCTGGGCGGCCGCATCCGCTTCATGATCTCGGGCGCCGCCAAGCTGTCGTCCCAGGTGCAGGAGTGGTTCTACTCCGCCGGCATCCTGGTGGTGGAGGGCTACGGCGCCACGGAGACCAGCGCCATTGCCTTCGTCAACCTGCCCACCCACCCCGAATTCGGCACGGTGGGCGAGGTGGTCCCCGGCATCGAGGCGAAGCTGGCCGACGACGGCGAGGTCCTGATCCGCGGTCCCATCGTCACCCCCGGCTACCACAAGCTGCCGGAACTGAACGAGGAAACCTTCACCGAGGACGGCTTCTACCGCACCGGCGACATCGGCGAGTTCACGAATGCCGGCAACCTGCGCATCACCGACCGCAAGAAGGACCTGTTCAAGACCTCGGGTGGCAAGTATGTGGCACCGCAGAAGGTGGAGGGCGCCGTGGTCGCCAACATCCCCTACATCTCCCAGGCAGTGGCTGTGGGGGAGGGCCGCAAGTACGGTGCCGCCCTGGTTGTGATGGAACCCGTCATGCTGCAGGCGTGGGCGGAAAAGCGCGGCCACGGTGACAAGTCCTACGCGGAAATCACCCAGTTGCCCGAACTGCATGCCTCCGTCGACCGGCAGATGGCCAAGGCCAACGCCAAGCTGGAGCGCTGGGAGACCGTCAAGCGGTTCGCCATTCTCCCCGAGGAACTCACGGTGGACAACGACGGCGTGACGCCCAACATGAAGATCAAGCGCAAGTCGGTGGGTGAGAAGTACGCCGACGTGATCGATTCGCTCTACGACGACGAGGAAGCCTGATCGCCCACACCTACCTGTGCCCCCTGCGCTGGTCCGACATGGACGCGCAGGGGCACGTCAACAACGCCGTCCTGCTGAGCTACCTGCAGGAGGCGCGCGTGGACATGTTCAGCGCCGCCGACAGCGGGTCCCTGCTGACCGACGGCGTGGTGGTGGTCAGCAACCACGTGGAGTACCTGCGGGCCATCGACTACCGGCCTGAACCCCTGCGTATCGAGGTGGTGGTGCGCGACGTTCGAGCCTCGCGGTTCGAGGTGGCCTACGACGTGTTCCAGGTCGAACACCGGGTGGCGCGGGCGGCGACGGTGCTGTGCCCGTTCGACTTCACCGCCAACCGTCCCAGGCGCCTGACCGGGTCCGTGCGCGCCTTCCTCGAGAACCACCTTGCCGACGCCGAGCCGCTGCGGATGTTGGAGGCGCCGTCGCTGGACGGTCAGGGGACACCGGTGGAGATCGCGGTGCGGTGGACAGATCTGGACAAGTACGCCCACGTCAACAACGCCGTCGTCTACGACTACGTGCAGCAGGGCCGGGTGGAGGCCACCACTGTCTGGGACCCCACCATGGCGCGCGTCGGCTCCGGCGATTCCCGCTACATCTGGCTGGTGGCGCGCCAGGACGTCGACTACATCAAGCAGATCGACCACGGCACCGTGACGGTGCGCACCGCCCTCGCCCGCCTGGGCGGCACCTCGATCACACTGGCCGCGGAACTGGAGCAGGACGGTGCGCTCTGCGCCCGGGCGCGCACCGTGTTGGTCTGCGCCACCCCCGACGGCCGGCCCACCGCGCTGCCCGATGACATGCGGGCGCGCCTGGAGCCCCACCTCGTCGGCTGACGGGTTTCGCGGGCGCCGCCGAAAGGGATCGGAGGCGTCCCCAGTCAGAGTCTGCTT
>CAZPSO010000103.1:0-8861 GCA_964588895.1 uncultured Tessaracoccus sp. | reverse complement strand
GGCGCCGCCGGGCTTGATGTAGCCGGCGTCGATGATCTCCTTGAACTTGTTGAACACCGTCTGGATCGGCTCCTGGCTCCAGGCATCCGGCTCCAGGTTCTCCAGCTTCAGCCGGATCTCGAGGCCGCCTTCCTTGACCGCTGAGGTCAGCATGGGCTCCAGGTAGTAGTCGGCTGCCTCCTGTCCCCACAGGAACAGGTATTTGCCCTGCTCCTGGGCGGCTGCGCCTAGGGCCAGCGCGTCGTCCCAGGTACGCGGGGGCTCCCAGCCGTTCTCGGCGAACAAGCTGGCGGAGTACCACATGGCGAAGACGGTGAGCACGTAGTTAATGGCGGCTAGTTTGCCGTCGACGGTGCTGGGGTCCAGCACGCCGTCGAAGAGGGTGTCCCGGATGGTCTCGCCCTCGTAGTTGGGGGCATCAACCAGATCGTTGAGGTCCTCCACCTGGTCGAGGATGGAGGAGAGGCCGATCTTGCCGACGCCTGCATTGTCGAAGACGGCCGGGGGCTCGCCGCCGGTGAAGCGGGGCTGCAGCTCCTGCGCGATCTGCGTGGAGGCCACCACATCGACGGTGACTCCCTCGTGGAGGTCCTGGACCATCTGCGCGGCGAATTCGGCGTACTCGATGCCGTAGCCACCGTTGAAGATGACCGCTTCGATGTCGCCTGCCTCGACGCCGAACGGGTTCTCGCCGTCTGCCGGGGCCGGTGTCTCACCGCCGTTGGTCTCCTCGACAGTGGGGTCCTCCGCGGCGGTGGGATCGGTGGTGGGGTCGGCGTCACCGCCGCCGGCGCAAGCGGCCAGACCACCGACGGCACCCACTGCCAGGGCGCCCGTCAGGAAGCCTCTGCGTCGTAGGGAGTAGCTCATGTACGTCTCCTTATTTTATACAGCGCTGGTTGCACCCAGCGTCTTTGCTGATGCCTCAGGGACCCCGTAGTCCTTTTGGCTGTTACTCGAATATAGAACAGGCTAAAGGTGGTCTCATATTGGCCCGCCCAAACTACACGGAACTGTTACTGTTCGCGCAATCCGGTTGGTCATTTCGGGCGCTGCATGACACAGCAGCATCGTGGTGTCCGGATCGTGCAGCCTCGGGCAGTAATCGCGCAACGTCGTGACGGGTCGGAGAAATCGATGTCTGACGGGAGGCTTCCGGGTGGACACGAACGGTTTTCGCCTGTGTTCAGCGCCCGGTGCCGGCGTACACTGTGGCGGAGTCTTCTGCGTCCAGCTCGAAGGCGGAGTGGGCGGCCTGCACGGCTGGGTCGACGTCCTCGGCGCTGACCACCACCGAGATCCGGATCTCGGACGTGGAGATCATTTGGAGGTTGACCCCGCGCTTGGCCATCGCGCCGAAGAACGTGGCGGTGACGCCGGGGTGCGACCGCATGCCCACACCCACGATGGAAACCTTGCCGATCTGGTCGTCGTAGAGGATCTCCTCGAACTCGACCTGCCCCTTGATGGCTTCGAGCGCCTCGATCGCCTTGGCGCCATCGCTCATCGGGAGGGTGAAGGAGATGTCGGTCTGCGACCCCGAGAGCCGGGAGATGTTCTGGACGATCATGTCGACGTTGATGTCGGCGGCTGCCACGGCGTGGAAGATCTGGGCGGCCTGGCCGACCTGGTCGGGAACCCCGACGATCGTGATCTTCGCCTCCCCCCGATCGTGTGCGACACCGGTGATGATGGCTTCTTCCATGGTGGGTCCTTTCTTCACCTGGTCCTCGGCCTTGACCCAGGTTCCCGGCTTGTCCGTGAATGATGAACGAACGTGGATGGGCACGTTCTCGCGGCGCGCGTATTCCACGCAGCGCAGGTGGAGGATCTTGGCGCCGCAGGCGGCCATCTCCATCATTTCCTCGTAGCCGATCTCGTCGATGCGGCGGGCGCTGGGGACGATGCGGGGATCGGCGGTGTAGATGCCGTCGACGTCGGTGTAGATCTCCGCGTAGTCGGCGCCCAAGGCAGCGGCCAGGGCCACGGCCGTGGTGTCCGAGGCCCCCCTGCCCAGGGTGGTGACGTCCTTGGTGGCCTGGGAGACGCCTTGGAACCCGGCGACGATGGCGACGTTGCCCTCGTCGACCGACTTCTCCACGCGCCCGGGGGTCAATCCGATGATGCGCGCGTTGCCGTGGGTTTCCGTGGTCAGGACGCCAGCCTGGGACCCGGTGTAGGACACGGCGTCGACGCCCAGGTCTGACAGCGCCATGGCCAGCAGGGCTGCGCTTTGGCGCTCGCCCGTGGTGATCAGCATGTCCAGCTCACGGGACTTGGGGCGGGGGGAGACCTGGAGGGCCAGGTCCATCAATTCGTCGGTGGTGTCGCCCATGGCGGAGATGACGACGATGACGTCGTCGCCGTTGCCGCGGGTGCGGGCGATGCGTCGGGCGACGCGTTTGATCGACTCCGCGTCTGAGACCGACGACCCGCCGAACTTTTGGACGATGCGTGCCATGAGACCTCCTGTTGCCCCCGCAATGCTAGTGCTTCGGACCCCTGGTCACCGCATTGACCACGGCGGTGTCGAAGAGGGGGGCAGGATCGTCACAACCTCTGGATGGACGGCAGGTCCGGCGCGGGCAGACCCCGCAGCTCGGCCCACTGCAGCGCGCTCCAGGGGCTGATCAGCCAGGGGGCCCCGGTCACGACGTCGTCGAGGGTCTCCGGAGTCAGCCAGGCCAGGTCCATCACTTCGTCGGGGTTGGGCACCGGATGGGCGTCCATGCGCAGTGTGAAGACAGGACAGATCTCGTGCTCGACGATCCCGCTGAAGTCCTGCGCGCGGTAGGCGAAGGTGGGCAGTGCCAACTCCGCGGCCTGCCGGTCGATGACCAGGCCGAGCTCGAACGCCCCGTGCCGTACGAGTGCGTCTGCGCGCTCCTCGCCCTCGGTGGAGTGGCCGCAGAACGCGTTGGTCCACACCCCGGGCCACGTTTTCTTGCCCAGGGCACGCCGGGAGAACAGCACCCGCCCCGTACCGTCGAAGACGTGACAGGAGAAGGCGCGGTGCAGAGGGGTGGTGGCAGTGTGGACGGTGGCCTTGGGCGCGGTACCGATCGGGGTGTCCTCTGCATCCACCAAAACGACGTCGGGATGTTCCATGGCCGCGAGACTACCCGCACCCCAAGCACCGTGTCCCTTCTGCACCTCTCGGCGACCCCGCCCGACGCCCCCCAAACCGCGTCCAGACGAGTAGTGTTGGTGCATGGACAGGGTTCGTTGGGGAATCATCGGCGCCGGCGGGATCGCGAATGTGATGGCTGCCGACTTCGCCTTCGTGCCGCGAGCGGAACTCGTCGCCATCGCTTCTCGTGACCAGGCCCGGGCGCATGCGTTCGCGGACCGGTTCGGTGTGGCCAAGGCCTACGGCAGCTACGGCGAACTCATCGCCGACGACGAGATCGACGTGGTCTATGTCGCCACCCCGCACACCCACCACCGCGACGTGGCGCTGGCCGCCATCGAGGCGGGCAAGGCCGTTTTGATGGAGAAGGCGTTCACCGCCACCCTCGAGGGCACCCGCCAGGTCATCGAGGCGGCGCGCGCCAAGGGTGTTTTCGTGATGGAAGCGCTCTGGACCCGCTTCCTGCCGGCCATCGCTGCCGCCCGGGAGATCGTGGCCTGGGGCCGCCTAGGCGATGTGCTGGGGGTGCAGGGAGACCTGTGTGCCTACCGGGAGTATGACCCCACCCACCGCCTCTTCGACCCCGCTCTGGGTGGTGGCGCCCTCCTCGACCTTGGCGTCTACCCCGTCGGCTTTGCCCAGGGGTTCCTGGGCTCTGCCAGCGAAGTGCGCTGCGTCGGGCGCTTCGCTCCCAATGGAGTGGACCTGGCGGCCTCCCTGTCCATCGCGCACACCAGCGGGGGCCTGTCCACGCTGGCGTGCGGGTTCGACGGGCACGGCCCATCGAAGATGTCCGTCTACGGCACCAAGGGCTGGATCGAGGTGGAACCGCGCTTCCACCATCCCACCACCATCTCGGTGCACCGGCAGGGAGTGCTGCCCCGGATCATCGAGGCCAGGTTCATCGGTCGCGGCTACGCCCACGAGATCGCCGAGGTGGGCGAGTGCCTGCGACTCGGCTACACCGAGTCGCAGGTCATGTCGCTGGACGACACGCTCGAGATCATGCGGGTACTCGACCAGGGCCTGGAACAGCTTGGCGTGCGCTACGAGGAAGCCGACATGAGCGCCGAGCTCGCCTGACCCGTCGACGGGTTCAGCACCCGGAGGACGGCCTCACGACACGCGCTCAGGGCTCAGCTGTTGCCACAGGAACTCAAACGCCATCGCCGAGAGGTGGGCGCGTTGTTCGTTGGTGGCCGCGCCCCCGTGGCCGCCCTCGATGTTCTCGTAGTAGCGGGCGTCGCGCCCCATCTCCTCCAGCGCCGCCTGGAACTTGCGGGCGTGGGCCGGGTGGACCCGGTCGTCCTTGGTGGAGGTGGTCAGCAGGATGGGTGGGTGGTCCGATTCCTCGTCCAACAGGTGGTAGGGCGAGAACGTCTTGATGAACTCCCAGTCGGACGAGTCGGGGTCACCGTACTCGGCCATCCATGAGGCCCCCGCCAGCAGGTGCGAGAACCGCTTCATGTCCAGCAGCGGCACCTGGCACACCACCGCGCCGAACAGGTCGGGATACAGCGTGTACATGACCCCCATCAGCAAACCGCCGTTGGACCCACCCTGAATGCCCAGGTGTGCACGGTCCGTGACGCCTCGGCGGTGCAGGTCACGGGCCACTGCCGCGAAATCCTCGTAGGCCCGGTGCCGCTCGGCCCGCAGCGCCGACGTGTGCCAGCGGGGGCCGTACTCGCCGCCGCCGCGGATGTTGGCCAGCACGTAGGCGCCACCGCGTTTCAGCCATGCCCGCCCCACCCCAGGTGCGTACTCGGGCAGCCGGGCGATCTCGAAGCCCCCGTAGCCGGTCAGCAGGGTGGGAACCGGGCCCGCGGGCGCGTCGTATGCCCGGACCTCGAAGTACGGCACCCGGGTGCCGTCGTCGGAGGTGGTGAAGTGCTGGGAGACCCGCAATCCGGTGGCGTCGAAGAATGAAGGCGCCTGTTTCAGCGTCTCGATGGAGGGGGTGGCCCCGTCCGTGGCGGGACGGAGCACGCTGAGCGTGGTGGGGGTGATGAAGTCGGTGGTCACCAGCCACAAGTCGTCGCTCGTGCGGTGGTCCACGGCGCTGACACCGATGGTGGCCAGGGCGGGGACGTCGCCGCCCACCTCGAGGGGGTGCGACGCCCACCGGCGGGTCCCCTCGGCCGGAGGAGTCAGTAGCTCCAGGCGGTTGGTGACATCGTCCAGGACGGTCAGCACCAGGTGGTTCCGCGTCCACGTGTAGTCGGCCAGGGCCGTGGCGTCGGTGGGGGCGAAAAGCACCTCGAAGTCGCGCCCGCCGGCGAGGAAGGCGTCCAGGTCACAGGCCAGCAGGGAGCCCCCTGGCCAGAGGGCCCCGTCGAGGTCCCAATCCTCGCGCAGTCGCACCAGCAGCCATGTCCTGTGGACGTCGACGTTGGCGGAGGTGGGGACGTCGATCCTGGTGGTGGTGCCACCGTCGAACAGGTGCACCTCCGTGTCGAAGAACCCGACGGCGCGGTAGGCGATGTCGCGTTCGTGCCCGGGAGTGAAGTCGTGGGTCAGGCCGGCCACCACGTCATCCTGGGAGCCAGCCCAGACCTCCGGGGCCTCCTCCAAGGGTGTGCCCCTCACCCATCGGCGCACGGTGCGCGGGTACCCCGAACGGGTCAACGACCCCTCGCCGAAGTCGCGGGCCACGAAGACCGTGTCGCCTCCCGAGTCCGCCCACGAGACGCTGCCCTTGGACTCCGGCAACTCGAAGCCGTTGGTGACGAAGCTGCCCGTGGTCAGGTCGAACTCGCGGACCACGTCGGCATCTGAACCGCCGGGGGAGAGCGAAACCAGCGCCTTCGCGTAGGAAGGCTTGATGACGTCGGCACCGTGCCAGACCCAGGACACGCCCTCGGCCTCGGCCAACGCATCGACGTCGATCAGCACCTCCCACTGCGGTTCGGCCTTGCGGTACTCGCCCCACGTGGTCCGGCGCCATAGGCCGCGCGGGTGCTCGGCGTCCTTCCAGAAGTTGTAGAGGAGCTCCCCCCGCTGCACCACACCGGGAATGTTGTCCCTGGAATCCAGGATCTCCAGGATCTCGTCGCGGATGGCCGTGAAGCGTGGTGTGCCTGTGAGTTCGGAGCCGGAGACGCCGTTGCGCTGGCGCACCCAGTCCAGCTGGGCCTCACCGCTGACGTCCTCGAGCCAGGCGTGGGGGTCATGTGTGTCGTGGTCGATCATGGCACCCATCCCACCATCCCGCGCCAAACGTCCGCGTGTCACTGGCGGCGAAGGGGGACGAATACGTAGCGACCGTGGCGCTCGGTGACCACTTCGTCGCCTTGGCGCCTGATCCGCAGCATGTGACCGGCGACCGGGATCACCAACACCCCGTCGGGTGCCAGCTGGTCCAGCAGTTCGGTGGGGAGTTCCTCGGCCATGGCGGAGACCAGGATCCGGTGGAACGGTGCCTCCTCGGGGCACCCGAACACGCCCGGGTGGGCCTGTTCGATGGAGGCCCACGGACGGCCCACCGCGTTCAGGTTCTCCGCGCCGAACGTCACCAGCGCCGGCTCGAGCTCCACGCCGATCACAGTGCCGCTCGCGCCCGTCAGATGGGCCAGCAGCGCGGTGGTCCAGCCGGAGCCCGAACCGATGTCCAACACCTTCGACCCCCGTGGCACCTCGAGGAGTTCCAGCATGGCCCGCACGGTGCTGGGCTGGGAGTTGGTGGCGCCCCACCCGATGGGAAGGGGCTGGTCCCGCCACGCCTGGTCGCGGTGACGCTCCGGAAGGAAGCCCTCGCGTGGGGTGGCGCTGAATGCATCGTGGACCTTGCTCACGCGTCGCACCTCCGTTTCGTCTCGATGCGCATCACCCTAGGGGGCCTCCGGAACGCCGGGGCCCGAACGCGGGAAAGCGCAGGACAACGGGCCCGGCCAGTGTTGGCGCACCGGGCCCGGCGTCGAATGCCCGGGTGCGACAATCGAAGAACAAGGACACCCACGCGCAGGAGGTGTGACACGTCGTGGGCCAACTCACCCACATGCCGGTGCGACTCCCGGTGGTTAGGCAGGAGTGGAGCACAATCACATTCCTGCACTGGTCCTGCGAGCCGGCAGAGATTGCCCGTCGGCTCCCTGCGGGCCTTCGACCCCACCTCTTCGACGGCCGCGCCTGGCTGTCGGTGACGCCGTTCGAGATGCGTGGTGCCAGACCCGTCGGCCTGCCTCCCGTCCCGGGCTGGTCCACGTTCCCGGAGGTGAACCTGCGTACCTATGTCCAGGACGCCAAGGGACGCGACGGCCTGTGGTTCTTCACCCTCGACGCTCCCCGCCGAAGCCTGGAGCGAACTCTGCATCCGCTGCTCGGCGTGCCGTATCGCTACCGCCCGGCCCGGATCGTGCGGGCCGACGGGGTGGTCCGCTACTGGTTCGGCGGCACCCATGACCACCATCTCGAGGTCACCGTCGGCGAGGCGATCAAGAATCCCGGAGAACTCGACGTGTTCCTCACTGCCCGCTGGACGGCCTTCACCCAGCGGCTGGGGCGGCTGCTGCGGTTCCCCGTGGATCACCCGCCGTGGCCGCTGTATGCCGCGACGGTGACCGGCAGCATGGTGGGCGCCGCGCGGGATTTCGGATTCGAGGTGAGCGATGATGAACCGCTTGTGCACCACTCACCGGGAGTCCGGGTGAAGTTCGCCACCCCAAGGTTGTCGCAGACCGCCCGGAAATGGCCCCCGCACTAGGGAATCGCTGATCAATGCTGTGCCGAGCGAGGACGTGCCCGGCGGGATGAGATGGAGTCACCGGATCTGGTACGTGTACCGGGTTGTACATATCCAGATGTGGGGGCTGCAGATCGCCCGTCCGGGTACGCCACAGCCGGTGCATGATTGATCAGCGCTTCCCTAGGATGGAAGACCACGAGACACGAGGAGGTAGCCAGTGAGCAGGATCCTGATCTTCAGCGCCACCACCGGATTCAGGCACGAATCCATCCCCGAGACGGTGGAGGCCATCCGCGAGGAGGCGGCCGCGGCCGGTCATGAGGTGGAACACACGGAGGAGCCCGACGCGTTGACCCGGCTCGACGGGTTCGATGCCGTGGTCTTCGCGCACGTCTCGGGTGATGTGCTGTCCGATGAGTCGCGCGCCTCACTGCTGGATTTCGTCCGGGGCGGCGGGGGGTTCGCCGGCATCCACGGGGCCACCACCGCAGAGAAGAGCTGGGCGGAGTTCCCCGAACTCGTCGGCGCCCGTTTCGTCAGCCACCCGAAGAACCCGAACCTGGGCGCCCGGGTCCGCGTGGAGGACACCGAGCACGAGTCCACCCGCCACCTGCCGGGGGAGTGGCCGTGGATCGACGAGTGGTATCACTTCGACCGCAACCCGCGCGAGAACGTCACCGTCCTGCTCAGCGTGAACGAGGCCGACTACCTGGGCGACGATGACCCCTCCATGGGCGACGACCATCCCCTGGCCTGGGCCGGCACCTGCGGTGAGGGCCGCACGTTCTACACCGCCCTCGGACACCACCCCTGGGCCTACCAGGACAAGGACTTCCGCGCCCACGTCTGGGGCGGAGTCTCCTCGGTCCTGCGCCAGTAGGGGCCAGGGCGCCCGTCGGTGGCAGGCACACCGTCGGCGACCGGGGGTGACTGTGCGGTTGTGTGTGAGGCTGTGCAGGAGCGGTTGGGTGGTCGGACCACTGGTGAACACAGACGCGCCGCAACTGCACACCGACGGCCGCCGGCCACAACTGCACACCGACGGCC